>CAUGFN010000027.1:0-16915 GCA_959598745.1 uncultured Eubacteriales bacterium | reverse complement strand
TTACCAAGCTATAACACCGAGTGATATCGTAAGTGCTGGTTTTTATAATATAGCTGAAGTTTTTGGCGAAGGAACATTTAATATGAATAAAGCTATTACTAGAGGCGAAGTTGTTGCTCTTATGGATGTGTTCTTGCCGGATGATTATACGAGTCCAAGACTTATAGACATAGCAGGTAAAAGATTCGAAAACAGCATAATTAAAGCTTATAATAAAGGTCTTATTATAGGGTATCCAGATAGAACATTCAGACCGAATAACAATATTACAAGAGCTGAAATGGCGGTTATATTGGAAAGATATATTGGAAATGAAGTTTATAATTTTGTAACGGAGTGATTGCGATGTACAAATTTGTAGCTATAGATATAGATGGAACATTATTAAATTCTAATGGAGAATTGTCTGAAAGAACAATATTAGCAGTGAAACGTGTGATAGAAAAGGGAGTAAGAGTTGTTTTGACATCAGGGAGAGTTACAAATTCTGTTGAAATGATTGCCGAAAAAGTTAACGCTGACAAGTACTTGATATGTGATAATGGTGCTTCAATATATGATGTCGCACAAAACAAAACGATATGGTCAAGAGAAATCGAGAAAAGTACAGTATTAGATTTAATAAAAACTTGTATAGAAAATGACATCTATTATATGGTCTTTACAGATAAAGAGATAATTGTTAAAGACTTAAGGCATATGGCATTGGCATTTTATAAGCAGAGACATAATTGTAAGGATGAAGCAACAGGAGTTACGCAGTTTAAATATGCGGGAATAGAATACATAGAAAGGATAGAGAAACCGATTAGACGTATTGTGGTTTGTGACCAAGACAGAACGATATATAATTCAATAGTGAAAAAATTGACAAAGTTTAATGACATAGAGTTGATGGCTTCACCGCATATATCAAACAAGATAATTAAAAATTCTGATAAAACAATAATCTTATCGTATAGCTATGCGGAAATATTACCTAAGAATGCAAATAAATGGTCAGCGATAAAAGAGTTGATATCAAGAATTGGAGGTATTAGCGAAAGTGAAGTAATGGCTATAGGTGATAATTTTAATGATGTCTCTATGATTGAAAATGCTGGTCTTGGCGTTGCAATGAACAATGGGGCTACAGTTGCCAAAGAAGTAGCAAGAGTGGTAGCACCAACGAATGATGAAGACGGTGTAGCGACAGTACTAGAAAGATATATTTTAGATTAAAGAGAAATTTAAAGAGTGAGTTTTACTTTGGAGAATGAAGTCCATGATTTTTTCATGGACTTTGCTATTTTTAAAGTTTTTGAGCTAAGAACTAGTATCGACAAAATATGTGTAGGACCTTTTATATAATAATTTTGCATTAATGAAATAATAAATATATTATTTTTCATAAAAAGAGAATAGGAGCAATATAATCATACTAGGAGGTGTCTTATGGAGGGAATAAATAAAGTTAAAAACATAGCTAAAGGAGTTTTGCTAGGTTATATAATAACTATTATTTCATTAATTATATATTCGGCAATTTTGGCATATACTAATGTATCAGAAAAGAGCATACCACTAGTTTTGTTTATTATAGGTCTAGCTAGTGTTTTTATAGCGAGCTCACTTACTGTAATAAAAATTAAAAAGAGTGGATTGAAAAATGGCGGACTTATTGGTCTATGTTATGTGATGATTTTATATGTTTTGAGTAGTTTTTATGGAGTTGGTTTTTCACTTACAAAATATTCGATACTAACTATAATTTTATACATATTTTTAGGTATGTTTGGCGGAATTGTGGGTGTTAACATGCTTAAACAAAATTAATGTCCTTGCATAACTTAGAGTGTTTGATATAATAAGTTATAATATATGCTATAAGGAGTGAAAATATGATTACATTTGAAGATATAAAGAATGATGAAGAAATAAAAATATTAATAGAAGACACAGAAAGACAACTTATGGAATTAGGATATACAGAGCATGGTTATAGACATTTAGGAATTGTGTCTAGCACATCAGAAAGGATTTTGAAGGAATTAGGATATCCTGCTAGAACTTGCGAACTTGCTAAAGTCGCTGGATATATGCATGATATTGGTAATGCAATAAATAGGGAAGACCATGCACATAACGGTGCAATTCTTGCTTATGATATTTTGAAGAGAAAGGGAATGTCAATTTCAGAAGCGGCGGAAATCATGATGGCAATAGGAAATCACGACGAAAAGACAGGAACTGCCGTAAGTGCAATATCTGCAGCATTAATACTTGCTGACAAATCAGATGTTCATAGAACGAGGGTTAGAGACGCAAATAGATCAAGATTTGATATACATGATAGAGTAAATTATGCAGTTGAAGAAGCAAACTTTGATGTAGATGTTGAAGGTAAAAAAGTATATTTAAGATTAAAAATTGATACTTCAATTTGTCCGGTAATAAAGTATTTTGAAATCTTTTTAGATAGAATGCTTATGTGTAAGGGTGCAGCAAATTTTTTGGGCGTGTGGTTCCATTTGGAAATTAATGGCTCATTGTTGCTATAAAATCAATTTAAAATGTTATTGAGATATAAAATATCCCTCAGTTTTTGCTGAGGGATATTTTAATTAATATTGAATAGGACTAAAGCCTGATGACTCGACATTAGTGTCTATATAATTATTGCTAATCATAAAACGTTGAACTGATGATGGTGCAATGCCTGTAACCGCTGATATTGAAGATATTGAATCAAAACTTGCGTTTTCATCAAAAAAATTCTTTAATACAGTATTTTCATATGTTATTTTGTTTGCACAAGTACTGCACAAAGTAGCGTCAGATGAAATAAAACTTCCACAATTAATACATTTTTTAATTTCCATATTTATCCCTCCGTTTGTAGGAAATTGATTATTAATCAACTTCATTATTAACATGATGAAATTATATCATACATATAAAAAATGTTAAAGAGAAAAATTGACTTTTGGGCAATATATTGGTATATTTGTATGGAATAATGTTTATATAGGAGGAGATTTATGCTACTGTATCCAAAGTTTTATTATAAAAATGTTCAAAGTATAGATTTAAATATGTTATATGATATAGGAATTCGAGGAATTATATTAGATGTAGACAATACATTAATCGACTATAAAGAGGTAATGCCAGATGGCATAAAAGAATGGGTTACAGAAGCAAAAAATAAAGATTTTAGAATATGTATTCTTTCAAATTCTAATAATAAAGAAAAAGTTTCTAAGGTGGCAGAAATATTGAATTTAGAATATATAATGAGTGCCACAAAACCATTAAAAAGAGGCTTTAAAAAAGCAATTAAGTTATTAAATTTGAAACCGGAAGAATGTGTGGCTATTGGGGACCAAGTTTTTACGGATGTTATAGGTGCAAATAAAATGAAGATTCAATCATTATATGTTGAACCGATAAGTAAAAAAGATTTTTGGTATACTACGTGGAAAAGACCAATAGAAGCATTAATATTAAATATTTATAAAAAGAAAGTGAAGGAAAATTAAAATGAGCAGTATTATTACTAATATTATAGTTGCTATCTTTGGGTTAGCGATATCACCATTTATGACAGCTTTGATTAAAAGATTTAGCAATGAAGAAAAAATATTTGAAAAAAGTATAAAAGACGATATGAAATTTGATGTTAAGGTTGGAATTATTACACCAGTTGCATTAATAGCATTATTATTTTTCTTTGGAATATCAGAAAAGTTTTTTGTATATTCATTTTTAAGCATTATATTGATAATGGATGCTTTTATAGATATAAAGGCTCAAATAATACCTAATGGTTTAAACATGACAGGATTTTTAGTTGGTTTAATGTATATCTATATAAAGTTGATAACAAATGTAGTGGAAGGTGTTGAACTTCTATTTGGAATGTTTGCTGGCGCAGGAATATTCTTGCTAATCGCTTTGTTTGCATTAATTGCCTACAAAAAAGAAGGAATGGGATTAGGTGATGTCAAATTAATGGGAATGTTAGGAATGTTCTTTGGGGCTAGAAATATTTTTCAAATATTTATATTGTCATTTGCAGTTGGTGCACTTGTAAGCATTATATTGTTAATTACCAAGATTAAAAAAGTAGATGATTATATTCCTTTTGGACCATTTATAGTAATAGCATCTTTTTTAACAATGTTTATGCCGTACACAACGATATTACTAATGATTGAAAATTTATTTTAATTAAGTAAAGGAAGTGAATAAGAATACTATAAGTATTCGAAACGATATGGGAATGGTAAAAACTAAAGAAGAAATTGATAAATTAAGAAAAGCTGCGGTGCTTGGTGAAGGATGCTTTAAAAATGTATGCAAGAAAATAAAAATAGGTATGACAGAAAAAGATATTTCATCTATTGTTCATGATTTTTTTGTAAAAAACGGTGCAGAAGGATTATCTTTTGATACAATAATAGGGTCTGGTGTAAATTCGGCTCAAATCCATTCAACGCCAACCGAAAGAAAGATTCAAAAAAATGATATAATTCAATTTGATATTGGATGTGTCTTAGATGGTTATTGCTCTGATATGTCTAGAATTGTTTTTATAGGTACGCCAACAGAAAAACAAGTTGAAATTTATAATTTGGTATATAAGACATATGAAAATGCAATTAAAAATATAAGAGTTGGAATGACTGCAAAGGAAGCTGATGAATATGGTAGATTACCAATAAAAGAATTTGGTTATGACTATGCTCACGCATTAGGCCACGGCGTTGGACGTGAAGTACATGAAATGCCAGTCCTTTCACCCAAAAGAGAAGATAAACTTGAAGAAAATATGGTGTTTTCTATAGAACCAGGTATTTATTTAGAAAATGAATTTGGAATTAGAATAGAGGATGTTGGAGTTTTAACGAATAATGGACTAGAAATGTTCACTCATGCATCAGAAAAAATGATAATATTATAAGGTTGGGATAAATATTGGATAAGAAAGAAAAATTAAACTTTTTTGAAAAAGTATTTTTAGCAATAACAGATTTTAGAGTATATCCATTTTTGCTAAGAAATGAAAAAATAGGTAATGCAATTTTATATGTAATAACATTAGTGTTAGTGATGAGTGCCATATTAACAGTTAACTTAGTTTCAAAGATAAATGTTGTATTCGAAGAGCTTATTGCTAATTATGATGTAACGGTGCCAGATTTTGAATTGAAAGACTCAAAACTTGATGTGCGCGAAGTAATATCAAAAGCACTTAATAGTAAATTATATTTACTTATAAATACTAATTATTCATATGAACAACTAAAGAATAATGAAGATTATGAAAACTTATTTATATATGATTCTTCGATAATAATTACTTCTGATAAAATAGTTATGGAATCAGATGGTGAAGGTGTAATAGAATTAGATTTTTCAGATGTTGCGTTTAATATGAATAAGTTGGAAATGTTTAATGAGTTACTAAAGTATCAAAGCAATCAAGTGAGCAAGATAAAAACAGATTTATATATTTATTTAACAGTTGCAATTACGTATTTATTTGTAGTTATTGTTAGGGTAATATTTATTGCATTAATTGCTTCAATTATAAGTCTATTTTTTGGAATCAAAGCAAGTTTTTCAAATTATATTAAGATAGCAATTTATGCGTATACGTTGCCATTTATAATTGAAATTATATCTGTTTGTGTTGTGGGAACAATAAAAGACTATGCTTATTATACATCGCTTGCTTTAACTTATGTGTATGTTCTATATGCACTTAGAGCTGTGAAGTTAGATGCATTTTTAACACTACTTGGCGGAGATAAGAAAGAAAATGGTATTAAGAACGTAATCGAAAAAATGATGGAAAATGAACAAAAAGCTGTAGATGATGAAGAAGAAAAAGAAGATGCGGATGATAAAGAAGAAAAAGAAGAGCAAAAGGACTTAGATGATAAACAATATAAAGAAAAATAATAGTAGTAAAGAGGAGATAAAAATGAAGGTTTGTGGAATTATTGCAGAGTATAATCCATTTCATAATGGACATGCTTATCATATTGAAAGAACAAAAGAACAGACTAATTGCGACGCAATTGTTGCTGTCATGAGTGGAAACTTTGTGCAAAGAGGTGCACCTGCATTATTCGATAAATGGACAAGAACCGAAATGGCATTAAAAAATGGAATAGATTTAGTTGTTGAATTGCCTGTGTATTATGCTACATCTAGTGCTGAATATTTTGCTCAAGGAAGTATTGGACTTTTAGATAGTCTCGGAATAGTCAATGATTTGTCTTTTGGAGCAAAAACAAAAGATTTAGACGCATTAAAAAGAATCGCTAACATTCTTTATCTTGAACCTAATGATTATAAGAGTATGTTACAATCCGAATTAAAAAAAGGATATTCATATCCAGTAGCAAGAGGAAACGCACTAAAATCTTTTACAAAAAAAGAGTTTGATTCGAAATACATATCTGAAATCTTGATGGATTCAAACAATATTCTTGGAATAGAATATTTAAAGGCATTAATGTATAACAATAGTATAATTTCGCCCAATGTAGTTTTAAGAAAAGGTGAAGATTATAATTCTGTAAATATTGTTGATGGAGTATGCAGTGCAACAGCTATAAGGCAAATGTTAAATGATGATAAAGTACAAGAATTACAAGAAGTGATGCCTGAAAATAGTTTTGATATCTTAAGTTCTCAGCTCATTAGTGGAAAAGCTCCAATGAATATATCTAATTTTGAAAAAGAAATTTTTTATGTCCTTAGAAAGAATTTGACACAAGATTTGTTTGAACTTGCAGATGTTTCAGAGGGTTTAGAAAATGTCTTAAAAAAAGCATCGAATGAAACAACTGAAATAGAAAAGATGATAGAAATGTTAAAATCAAAAAGATATACAAGAACTAGAATTCAAAGAATTTTAATACACGCTTTACTTGATATAACAAAAGATGAAGTTAATAATTATAAATACAATCCACAATACATAAGAGTATTAGGCTTTACTAAAAATGGTGAGAAATTATTATCACAAATATATAATAAATCTAATTTGCCGATAGTTACTTCTGTAAGTAAGTTTTTAAAAAGTGCAAATGAGACAGGAAAAAGAATGATAGAAAAAGATATTTTAGCCACAAATATATACACATTGGGATATCAAATTCCAAACTACAGAGAATCTAATTTGGATTATACAAAACAAATCGTACAGATATAAGAGAGGGGTTAAAGTTGTCTATGGAAGAAGTGACTATATACACGGATGGTGCTTGTAGTGGTAATCCAGGAAAAGGTGGCTGGGGAGCAATATTAATTTATGGAGACGTAAAAAAAGAAATTAGTGGTGCGGAGAAAATGACTACGAACAATAAAATGGAGCTTACAGCACCAATAGAAGCGTTAAAACTTTTGAAGAGACCTTGCAAAGTAAAATTGTACAGTGATAGTGCGTATTTAATTAATGCTTTTGTACAAGGTTGGATTTATAATTGGTTTAAAAATGGATGGAAAACAGCTGATAAAAAGGATGTTAAAAATAAAGAATTATGGCAAGAAATATATGCCTTTACTAAGGTACATTCGATAGAATGGATAAAAGTAAAAGGACATAGTGATAACGAATATAATAATAGATGTGACGAAATGGCGGTAGCAGCAACAAAAGCACTTGGATAAGATGTCATATTCTAGGTGCCCAAAACATAAGTATTTATTAAATAAAATATGCGGAGGGTATAAATGAATATTAGATTTATAAGTATAAAAAATAAAAGTACAAGAAATTTAAAAGGAAATATTAAAGCTTTAAAAGGAACTTATATAGTGTATGTCTTATTGTGTGCAATTTTTTTACTTGGCATTGTTTTAGGTTCTTTATACATTGCTAAAGGACGAGTTGAAGATGGCGTAATAGCTAGTATTGAAATGAAAACTACAAAGAGTGATGCATCAGAGAAAATATTGTATAATTCATTGTGGCAAAATGGCTTATTAATATTATTTTTTTGGATAGTAGGTCTTTCTGTCATTGGCGTACCAATACTATTATTTGCAATATTTTTGGATGGTATTTCAATTGGAATAACGATATCATATATTTTGTCCACATTTGGACTAGCCAAGGGATATAGTTTTATTTATATTATTTTATATGTTATAACAATAATTAATGTTGGTGTTATGATTATGCTATGCCAGAGTGCAATTAATGTCATGTATAATATTATAGGAAAAAATAAAGATATAAAATCTGAATTTGTGAGACATTCTGGTGTTTGCATTTTAATGTCAATAGCATTAGTTGTCTCAAGTATATTAGAAATGTATATGACGCAAATTGGAAAAAATATTATTTAAAATTGTTGATTATGCGGGAAAAATAAGTATGGTTACAGTATTTTGAGGCTAAAATAATTTTACATAAAATATAAAAAAAAGCTTGCATTATTTATGTATATTGTATAAAATAACCTTGTTAAGAAATTACATAATTACAAAAGATAAATGGTGCACATAAGCCTAAAAATTTATTTAGAATTATAGAAAATTATGTACAATTTAATTACAGAAGGAGTATGTGGGATGGAAAATAATTTGGTAGAGAATTTTTTAGGATTTTTACAAAATGACAAAAAGTTATCTGATAATACTTTGCAGTCATATAATAGAGATATAAAGTTATATTGTAATTATTTAACTGAAAATAATTTAGATATGATAAATACAGACAGTCAAGAGATAAAGGAATATTTGGAAAATTTGAAAGAAAAAGGAAAAGCAGTTTCAACAGTTTCAAGAAATCTTGCATCTTTACGTTCTTTTTACCAATATTTACATAGAACAAAAGTTATTTCAGAGGATCCTACACTTGATATAGAGTCTCCCAAAATAGAGAGAAAGCCACCCAAGGTTTTAACTTCAGAGCAGGTTGAACTTTTATTAGAGCAACCAAAATGTGTTGATTTAAAGGGCTATAGAGACAAGGCGATGCTAGAATTAGTTTATGCTACAGGTATAAGAGTTACAGAGCTTATTTCTTTGAATATAAATGATATAAATTTGGAAGAAAATTATATTAAATGCGTTGGAAAGAGCAAGGAGAGAATTATTCCGATAGGTTCATTAGCAGTTAATGCATTGAAAGAATACATTGAAAAATCAAGAAATATTCTTTTGAAAGATGAAAACGATAAAGCTTTATTTGTTAATATAAACGGTCAAAGATTGACAAGACAAGGCTTTTGGAAAATTATTAAACAATATAAAACTCAAGCTAATATAGATGTAGATATAACACCACATACATTAAGACATTCTTTTGCTGTACATTTGCTAGAAAATGGTGCTGAGCTTAGAGCAATTCAAGAAATGTTAGGTCATTCAGATATATCATCTACTCAAGTATATGCACAAATTGGACAAAATAGAATAAAGGATGTATATATGAAATCTCATCCACGTGCGTAAGAAAATATTATTAAAATACCACAAATATAAAATATATATTTGTGGTATTTTTTTGTCCGTTATGATAAAATAATTGAGAATTATACTAAATAAAAAATTATAAGGAGGAGATTTTTGTGGCAAGCACGCAAAAGAAATTGTCTAAAAAAGAAAAAACAGAACAAACTATTAGTAAGTTTGCGTTTTTAATATTGTTTGCTTTGTGCATTCAATTTTTAGTATACGTATTTATTTTGAATATAGTTCCTACTATGGTCAATAGAACTGTTTCAACAACTGAAGATAGTATAAGTGCAATGTTGAATTCGGAAACTTTGGTAGATAAAGAGGAAAAAAGTGGAGCATTTTTAAATCCACTATATAAAACTGATAGATATTATACGACAAATGGGTATTTTAAAACTTCTGTCGAGAACCCAACTTCTATAATCTATTATTATAATATGGTTTTATTGGTTGCGACTATGATGCTTGTTTTATTCTACTTAGTATCATTTATGGAGAGTGCTAATGGAAAAATGGGGCAGAAAATAAAAACTTTTTTGAAAACACAATGGCCTCTTACGCTGTTAATGATATTTATGATATGGGTATTTATTAGCTCACTTTTAGCATATGACTCATATAGATCTTTTGTTGGTTGCTTTAATCTAAAAGATGGTTATCTTTCATTTATGATGTATGGATCTATGCTTATATGTTCTATTCTTTTAGGTAAAAATAATGAAAAATATAAAAAAATATTAGTAAATACATTTTTAATAACTGCAACTTTTTTAGCAATAATAACATTATGGAATCACTTTTATTTAACGTCTGACAAGAGTGAGTATTCAATATTCTATTATTTGAAAAATAACGATTTAGAATCAGTGGAAAAATTATCTTATAACGATATAGGTGGAACATATTTAATAACATATGGCAAAGATCCTTCTAAAACAGTTGTAACACTAGGAGAATTATTGTTTGGAAATGGTGGAATGCCACTTGGAAAGAACTTTTTAATAGTGACTAAACGTATTTTAGGTGAAACAAATAGCGGAATATTCCATAATTCAAATCATTACGGATACTATTTATCTATATGCGTAGTAGTTGCTGCAGTAATGGCGATAAAAGAAAAGAAGAGTTGGCTTTCCGCATTATACTTTGCTTCGTATGTTGTAATGCTAGAAATGGCAATAATAAATAATACGTTAGGTGCATATTTGGGAATTGGTGCAAGCATAATATTTATGATTGTGTATGCACTTATACCAAAAGGTGAGAAAATCGATTATAAGAGAGAAATTTTGTGGACAGGATTGATTTTAGTTGCATTTATTACAATGTCAGCTGTTACTGTCAATCCATCAGGTAAAAATATAGTATATTCAAACTTTGCAGGACTAGTTAAAGATTTTAACATTCTTACAGGGAAGGATAGTAATGTCTCTTCAAATGAAGAAAATGGAACCACTTCATCAGAAAGTGGAGAAAATAGTACAAAATCAGAAGAAAGCGCAAAAGACGACATAGGTTCAGGTAGAGGTGTTTTATGGAAGGACGCAGCAATAATGGCATTTCAAAAGCCTTTCTTTGGATATGGACTTGAGAATTTGCTTTATGAATATAATGAGCAATTCGGTGTAAGTGAAGGAAGAAGTCATAACTTAATTCTTCAGCTTGCCGCAACAACAGGTATTGTTGGAATGTTATTATATGTTGTGGGAATCGCAGCAATATGGATAAGAAAATTAAAGTATTTAAAAGAGTGGAATGTATATGAATGCTTAGGAATGTTTGTGACAGTTTCATATATAATTTCTTCATTGGTTGGAAACTCTGGTTTCTATACATCAGGTTATTTCTACATATTCCTCGGCTTTATTGCTATATCATTGCCAAGTGAAAAGAAAGAATTACAGAGTAAAAAATAAATTTTAGGAGAAGTAATTATGCACATTATATTGAAAATTCAAAAAATGCCAAGTTCAATTAAAGTAATTATATTGGCTGTATTAGATATATTAGCCGTGTTTTTAGGATATTATTTTGCATTGTTTTTTGAAAAAATGAAATTTGATTTATTTGATTCGCCAATAAGAAATACAATTATAGCTACTGCTGGAATATATGTGGTTTTGTTATATATTTTTGGCATATACAAAAAAATAATAAAGTATTCTGGATCGAATGATTATATTATGCTGGGTGGAATGGCAATTTTTTCTGCTGCAATATTATCACTTATAAAACCACTTGTTATTCCAAGAACATTAGATGTAAATATAATTGCGTTAGCTTGTATTTTGGCTGGAATAATTAGCATAGCCTATAGAGTTTTATTTAGAACAATTTCATATGCTGTTGTCACTGAGAACACAGCAAATAAAAAAAGAGTTTTGATAATAGGTGCTGGACAAGCTACGTCACAAGTAATAAAAACAATACAATTAAGTGCATCAAATGAATATACAATAGTTGGTATTATAGATGACGATCCAAATAAAAAGAATTTTTCAATGCACGGAGTGAAAATTCTTGGAGATAGAAATATAATTCCAGATGTATGTGAAGAAGAAAATGTTGATTTAATATTATTCTCAATAAATAATATTAGACCACAAGAAAAAAATAAAATTTTAAAAATATGTGATTCGACAAATGCAAAAGTGAAGATTGTTGAACCATTAGAACAAGTTATAACGGGTAGAAATTTAAATGATTCGTTAAGAGATGTTGAAGTAGAAGATTTACTTGGTAGAGAACCAATTATATTAAATAACAAAGAGATATCTAAATATTTATCTGGAAAAACTGTTCTTGTTACAGGTGCCGGAGGTTCTATAGGAAGTGAACTATGCCGACAGATATTAGGTTTTAAACCACAAAAATTAATAATGCTTGATATTTACGAAAATACACTATATGAAGTTGAAATGGAGTTAAGACAAAAAAATAGAAACGCACCAATAGAAACAATAATAGCGAGTGTAAGAGACAAAAAGCGTATTGATGAAATATTTGCAAAATATAGACCTCAAATAGTTTTCCATGCTGCGGCACATAAACATGTTCCTCTAATGGAAAATAGCCCAGAAGAAGCGATAAAGAATAATGTTTTTGGAACGTTGAATGTTGTAAATTGTAGTGATAAATATGGAGTTGAAAAATTCACTTTTATTTCTACAGATAAAGCTGTAAATCCTACAAGTATAATGGGAGCTTCTAAAAGAATATGTGAAATGATAATACAAGCAAAAAATGAGACAAGTAATACAATTTTTACAGCAGTAAGATTTGGAAATGTACTTCGGAAGTCATGGAAGTGTCATACCTCTGTTTAAAAAACAAATTGAGGAAGGCGGACCAGTTACGGTAACACATAAAGATATCACTAGATTTTTTATGCTTATTCCAGAGGCTGTTGGTTTAATACTACAATCAGTTACTTTTGCAAACAATGGGGAAATTTTTGTTTTAGACATGGGTGAACCTGTAAAAATATACGATTTGGCAAAAACACTTATAAAATTATCTGGCAAAAATGTTCCTATAGAAATAGTGGGACTTAGAAAAGGTGAAAAGTTGTATGAGGAGTTATTGATGTCCGAGGAAGGTCTCATAAAAACATTACATGAGAAAATAATGATTTCAAAAATAAAAGGTCCTTCGGAAACAGAAATGGAAAAAATATTGAACAAATTGGATGATACGATAAGAAGAGATAATTGCACTAGAGATGATATAAAGTCCGTAATAAAAGAAGTTGTACCAACATTTATAGACTTAGAAGAAAAAAATAAAAGGAGGAACTTATGAAGAAAAGATTTGGCGACAGATATGATGGAAGACGCGTTCGACATTCAGACCCAACCAATATGATTATTCCATTTATAATGCGTGAAAGAAATGATGCTGAAGTGTTTTTCGATGCTGAAGTAAATATGAGCAGGATAGATGAACTTATACGTGAAAAAAGAAAAAATGGTGAGGAAGCAAGAACTTTAGATTATATTATTGCAATTATTGTTAGAACAATTTCTCAATATCCGAGAATGAATAGGTTTATAGCTGGAAGAAGATGTTTTGCAAGAGACAACATATTAATTTCAATGGTCATCAAGAGAGAGCTTAATACTCATACACCCGAAACAGCAGTAAAGTTTGAATTTGATCCTAAATCGACTGTGAGTGATATATCTAAAAAGATAGATGAAACCATAGAAAAAACAAAACATAAGGATGATGTTAACAGTACCGATAAGTTGATGAAAACATTAAATGTTTTGCCAAGATGTTTGTTTTCTTTTGCAATATGGTTTATGAGATTTACAGACTTTTACGGTGTTTTGCCAAAGGCGGTTCACAATGCTAGTCCATTCCATACGAGCGTTTTTATAACCAATATGGGGTCAATAGGGGCTGAACCGATTTATCATCATATATATATAATTTTGGCTCTACATCGCTTTTTATAGCTATGGGAAATAAGAGAAAACAAAGAGTTATTGGAAAGGATGGAAAAATACAAGAAAGAAAAGTAATGAAATTAAGATTTGTTGCTGATGAGAGAATTGCAGATGGTTATTATCTTGCAGTTGCGCTAAAGTATTTTTCTAACTTGTTTGAACATCCAGAGTTATTAGAAGCACCACCAGAAAATGTTGTTGAAGACGATCAAATATAGACCAAGTGTATTTGTAAGAATAAATATAAAAGTGATTAAAGTGTGAATTTTTCTTTTTCACTTTTAATATTTATGACTTTATGATATAAATATTATGAATAAAAATATAGGAGGTTGTATTATGCCTAAAGCAAAGTATAAAAGAATATTATTGAAATTAAGCGGAGAAGCATTAGCTGGTCAAAATGGATTTGGTATTGATGCAGATACACTTGGAAAAGTTTGCGATAATATTAAAAAAGTAGTAGATATGGGAGTTGAAGTTTCAATTGTTGTAGGTGGCGGAAACTTTTGGAGAGGAAGACAGGCTCACCAAATGGAAAGAACAACAGCAGATTATATGGGAATGCTTGCAACAATAATGAATGGGCAGGCATTACAAGATGCTTTGGAAGTTAGAGGTTTGGATACAAGACTTCAAACATCAATATCAATGCAACAAATTGCTGAGCCATACATAAGAAGAAAAGCGGTTAGACATTTAGAAAAAGGTAGAGTTGTTATATTTGCTGGTGGTACAGGAAATCCGTTTTTCTCAACAGATACTTGTGCGGCACTTAGAGCAACAGAAGTAAATGCGGAGATTATATTGTTCGGAAAAACGATTGATGGAGTATATGATTCAGATCCAAAAGAAAATCCAAATGCTAAGAAGTTTACAGAGATAACATATACAGAGATTTTACAGAAAAATCTTAAAGTAATGGATTCTACTGCAGCTTCACTTTGTAGGGATAATAACATGCCAACAATGATATTCGCACTTGGAAATGGCGAAAATATAATAAGTGCCGTTAGTGGAGAAAATATAGGCACAATAGTAAATAATTAAAGGAGAGATATAAAAATGTATAGTCATATAGAAGAAAAAATGAAAAAAAGTTTAAATGTATTAGATGAGCAATTAGGAAATGTTAGAGCTGGTCGTGCTAATCCTAAAATATTAGATAAAATATTGGTTGAATATTATGGAACACCAACACCAATTAATCAAGTGGCAAATATAATGGTGCCAGAAGCTAGAATGATTACAATTCAACCATGGGATTCTAGCTTATTAAAAGAAATCGAAAAAGAAATTCAAAAGTCAGATATTGGGATAAATCCGAATAACGACGGAAAATTAATTAGATTAGTATTTCCAGAGTTAACAGAAGAAAGAAGAAAAGAGTTAGTAAAAGAAATCAAAAAACTTGCAGAAGACGCTAAGGTTGTAATCAGAAATATTAGAAGAGATGGAATAGACGAATTCAAGACAAAACAAAAAAATAATGAAATAACAGAAGATGATTTGAGAAATGCTGAAGAGCAAATTCAAAAATTAACAGATAAATATATAGGCCTTATAGATAATACTGCATCAGATAAAGAAAAAGAAGTAATGTCAGTATAAAATTATATAGAAACAATTTGTTAAAAAAAGCATAGAGTTTAAATAGGAATACAGTCTTAGATTACTAGTTATATTTGTTATATAACGGAAATGAGGAATTTATGGATGAAAATATAAAAATTCCAACTCATGTTGGAATCATAATGGATGGAAACAGAAGATGGGCAAAAGAAAAAGGAATGATTCCTAGTTTGGGGCATAAAGCTGGTGCTGATAACTTGAAGAAAGTAGCAGAAGCATGCGAAAAATTTGGCGTAAAACATTTAACAGTATTTGCTTTCTCTACAGAGAATTGGAAACGTTCAAAGGATGAAGTAAAATATTTAATGGATTTATTTTTATCATATGCAAAATCATTCAGAAAACGTTTGAATGAAAAAAATTATAGAGTTAGAATGGCTGGAGATAAAAGTGCATTGTCTCAAGAATTACAGCAAGAAATCACATACATAGAGGAGGCCACAAAGAATAACGATGGTCTAACAATCAATTTAGCAATCAATTATGGTGGAAGAGCAGAAATAATTAATGCAACGAAAATTATAGCTGAAAAATTTAAAAATGGTGAGATATCTATAGAAGATATAAATGAAGATTTAATTAATAGAAATATGCAAACTTATGACTCACCAGATCCAGATTTGATAATAAGAACTGGTGGAGAAAAAAGACTTAGTGGTTTTTTGATTTGGCAATCTGCATATTCTGAATTTTATTTTACGAAGGTTTATTGGCCAGACTTTGATGACGAAGAATTAAAAAAAGCAATCACAGAATATAGTAATAGAAAGAGAAATTTCGGAAAATAATTATAGAAATGGAGATAAGACATGGCAAAAAGATTAATTTCTACTGTTATAGGAATAGCTGTACTTATTCTAGTAATGGCATTGAGAAATGTAGATGTTTTTAATATAGCTTTGACAATAGTTGCGATTATAGGAATACATGAGTTTTATTCTGCTTTTAAAAATAAGGAGATGAAACCAGTTGTGATTATAGGCTATATAGCAACATTAGGTTTATTACTTGTTAATCAAGAATATGACAAAATAAAAACAATCCTGATATTAGCGCTTCCGGTAATCTTATTATTATTATTTGCAAAATCAGTATTTTCAAATATGAAAACAAGCTTTATGGATGTGCTTATAACTTTGTTTGGAATTATATATATACCATTTTTTCTTATGTTTTTGACATTAACAAGACAGATGGATTATGGCGAGTATTACGTATGGCTTATATTAGGTGGTGCATGGATAACTGATAGTTTTGCTTATCTAATAGGTAGCAAAATAGGAAGGCATAAATTTTCAAAGATAAGCCCAAATAAATCAATAGAAGGGGCAATTGCTGGAGTAATTTCATGTGCAATCTTTTATGGG
>CAUGFN010000026.1:0-18576 GCA_959598745.1 uncultured Eubacteriales bacterium | reverse complement strand
AGATTAAAATCATCTTTTATCTATACCTGTATAGTTAAATACTAACATTTTATAATATATAAAAAAAGATAGCCCAAAACGCAACTATTCCCTTACGGTTACGGAAGCTACAACTACCCCATTTATTAAAATTACATTACAATTTTGTAATACAAATGTTACACACTCTAAATCACAATGAGCCTAAGTAATAAATAAGAAAAATAAGTTCGACCATTACACAATCGCTAGTATCTCTATTTAGAGTGTGTTCAATAAAATATGAAATAAGCACAAACTAAAGCGCCTTGGAGAACGTTTTTTTCTTATTTATTACTTAGGCACCCTGCCGCATCCTTACGGACACAATAAATCAATTACCTATCTCATCCAAAAGAAAAAACAAAAAATATGAGCAGAATATCAAAATTCCACTCATATATTCATATCTATTTATTAGTTGCTTCTTCAAGATTTAATAACTCTTGCCATCTTAAATCAACCTCTTTTTGGAACTCTTTAATCATCCATTCATTACCAGGTTTAAACATATGCTTAAACCTTCTTTGTGGTTTCAAAAACTCCTCAATTGGCAATTTATTTTTAGGTTTGTAATTAATAATATACTTACCATCAATCACCTCATATAAAGGCCAATAACAAGTTTCAACAGCAAGCTTATTAATATTCATCAATTCATCTGTTGGATAACCCCAGCCTCTTGGGCATGGAGTAAATACATTCAAAAACGCTGGTCCCTTAGTATAAATCGCTTTCTCAGATTTTTCATATAAATCTTTGAAATTATTAATTCCAATACTTTGTGCAACATATGGAATATGATGACTTGCCATAATTTGAGTCAAATCTTTTCTAGATTGCATCTTTCCTGGTATAACATCTCCAGCTGGACTTGTCGTTGTATCTGCGAACTTTGGTGTAGCAGAAGAACGTTGAATTCCAGTATTCATATATGCACCATTATCATAGCAAACATATACCATATCGTGACCTCTTTCCATTGCACCAGATAAACTCTGAAGTCCTATATCATAAGTACCACCGTCACCACCAAAGCAAATAAACTTTGTGTTATCATCTTCTGTAATTTTCCCTTGTCTTTTCAAAGACTTGTATGCAGCCTCCGCACCAGAGGCATTTGCTGCAGCACATTCAAATGCAGTATGAATAAATGAATCTGTCCATGAAGTATATGGATATATAAATGTAGAAACCTCCATACAACCAGTAGCACATGAGATAACTGCATGATCTTCTTTTTTTAAAGCTCTTAAAACCATTCTTCCTACAATAGGAGCTCCGGCAACCAGCACACATTCTGTGTCCAGCTGTAAATCTAGAAGGCTTTTCTGAAATAACTTCTTTTAAATTATATGCCATTTTACTTTTTTCCTCCTCTTACAAAAATTTTATATCTCTTCTCTTTATTTATATTAAACTCTATATTTAAGCATCATATTAGAGTTTTACATTTACACATATAATACAAATAACTTTATATTTATTTTCTTAAACCTAAATAACGATATGGATTTTCCACATTTTTTCCACTTGAGATTTCTTGCAAATCCCTATAAACACTTTCTATTTCTTTTACTGTAGTATCTCTACCACCTATTCCGTAAATATAATTTACCATTGGTACAGAATATTTATTTACATACATACCAGATGTTACATCTTCAAAAAGTGCTCCACCTGCTGCATTTAGTGAATCTGCTTTATCTAAAACAGCTACTGCTTTTAAATGTGATAAAGCTTTTGCAACTTCTTCTGCTGGAAATGGTCTAAACACTCTTATTTTTAAAAGTCCTGCTTTAATTCCTTTTTCTCTTAAAGAATCTACAACAAACTTTGTTGTTCCAGCTGTAGAATTCATACAAACAATTGCAATTTCTGCATCCTCTAATTTGTATTCTTCAAAGAATGAATACTTTCTTCCTGTTAATTCTTCAAATTCTTTTGCGACTTCTAAAATTACCTTTTTAGCACTCTTCATAGCTTCAGCTTGTTGATATTTATGTTCAAACAAATAAGCCTGTAAATCAAGTGGTCCAATTGCAATTGGTTCATTTTTATTTAATAAATAATGATCTGGCTTATAAGTTCCTACAAAATTTCTTACTTCTTCATCCTCTAAAAGTTCTATATTTTCTATTGAATGTGAAGTAATAAATCCATCTTGACAAACCATTAAAGGTAGCAAAACATCTTTATGTTCGGCTATTCTATGTGCCATTAATAAATTATCATATGCTTCTTGGTTATTTTCGCTAAATAACATAATCCATCCACTGTCTCTAACTCCCATTGCATCTGAATGGTCATTATGGATATTAAGGGGACCAGATACTGCACGGTTTACTAAACTCATAACTATTGGAAGTCTAAGGCTAGATGCAATATAAATCATTTCCCACATTAAAGACATTCCATTTGCAGAAGTTGCAGTCATCGCTCTTGCCCCTGCCGCTTCAGCTCCAATACAAGCTGACATTGCACTATGTTCACTTTCTACTGCCACAAATTCTGTATCAACAGTTCCGTTACTTACAAATGTTGAAAAATATTGTGGTATCTCTGTAGATGGAGTAATAGGGAAAGCTGCAACTACATCTGGATTAATCTGCTTCATTGCAATTGCTGCTGCTTCATTACCACTTAAACGTTCTCTAATTCCCATTTAATTTTCTCCCCCTTCTTCTTTTTTATTTTCATCTTCCATTTTTATTGCTCCAAATGGGCAAACCTTTGCACAAATACCACATCCTTTACAATAATCGTAATCAAAATCTTGTCTTTTTTGTTCTTTTACTGGAATAGAATCATCTGGACAAACTGGAAAACATAAACCACATTGTTTACATTTTTCTGGTATAAATACAGGTCTTACACTTCTCCAGTCACCTGTTTTAAACTCTTTTGCGTTTCCAGCATTATAGATGTTTCCACCAATTGTTAGGTCCTCGGCTGGTGTATGTATATTAATTTTTTCACACATAATCCACTAAAACTCCTTTCTAAAATAACTGTTATTTTTAAAATTAGATAAATCCACACTTATACTAATTAATATTTATCTTTTTAACCTCTTGCAAAGCAAGTTTTAAAGATTTCATATTTCCTTCAATAACTTCTGGTTTTTTTGCAAATTTATGTTTAAAAGATCCTTCCATATCATTTAAAAGTTCTTCTTCTGTCATAACTTTGCTTACTTTTACAATTGCAGCAAGCATTGGAATATTTGGGAAATATCTTCCAAGTGCTTCCATTGATACCTTTCTTGCGTCAATAGTATAAATTTCCCCTTTATAATTATTTAAAACGCTTTTTAATTGTTTAGCACTTTTGGTTGTATTTATAACAATAGCACCAGTTTCTTTTAAGCCGGCAGTTACATCAACACTTTCAAGTAAAGTATCATCAACAACTACTACATAATCTGGTTCATAAATATTGCTATGTATATTAATTTGGCTATTACTAATTCGATTATATGCAGTAATTGGAGCACCCATTCTTTCAGGTCCGTACTCTGGAAATCCTTGAATATACTTTCCCGTATTAAATGCAGCATCTGCAAGTAACAGTGATGCTGTTTTTGCTCCCTGGCCACCTCTACCGTGCCATCTAATTTCAATTAAACTATCCATTTAAAATCTAACCCCCTTTAAAGTTAATTTACCATTTAGTATATTCCCAAAAAGGTATTGTGTCAAGCGAACAACTAGACTGTATTTTATTATTATTTAATCGTCGCACTTTAGATTTTAAAAATTTATTTACAAATTTAGATAATTTTGTTATAATAGTATAGTAACTATATTATGTTTTTTAAAATGGGCAAATGCCTAACAAAAATAGAGTTACCTTTTATTTTATTTTTTAAAAGGAGTGTTTGTATGAAACGGATTGGAATTTATGGCACAGTAATAGATGCTGCACAATCTTCAACATCTATGGATGAATTGGTTGGGAGGTCTGGTTTAACATCAGCTCAAATAACATCATCCTTAAGCAAAAAGCAGTGGAAAAAAGTTTGTGCTTTATTACAGAAAAATGCGAAATGTCAAGGGAGTCGAAAAAAGCATAAGATTCTTTGCACTTTGAAACACGCAACATTTTCTGAATCAGGACTGGAAATAAAAAAGCCTAATGATTACACTCATAGGCAAATTATTGTTGTTTCAAACAATAGACAATATATAAATATGTCTGTTAAACTACATGTTGGTGACGATATATTTATATGTACAAATCTGCAAAACTCTATAGCTTTTGCACATTATACAGTGCATAAGCTATCACCTGAAGAAAATGCATATTTTATTTATGGTAAACATATTTATAAAAAATGTGAAATTTCCTGTTTACCCTACAAATACCAACAATTCGTTCGAGACTTTTTAATGTACAATGACTCTATAATGAATTAGGACAAAGCCTAATAGCTTGTATTTTGAGCTATTAGGCTTCCCTTTTATTTATTACATATGTACTACCTGGAATAGTTTTTGCTAGATGCTTTACACCAGCACCCATTTCTCCTATTTCCAAAATATTATTAAATCTACCCTTTGTAACAATTACAACACCAATTGTAATTGAAACAATTGGAAATTGTTCAAGTATTCCTTTTCTATTTTCAACTTCAATATACCCTCTTAGAGCATCTTCCTCTAAATAATAATTAACTATATTTTTATCAAATTCTGCAATTATATTCTGACATATAATCTCGCAATCAGTTGTTGAAACAATTGCTACAAAGTCGTCTCCACCAATATGTCCTACAAAGCTGGAGTCACATTCCCTACAATGAATATGTCTTGAAATAACCTTGGCTGTAAATTTAATTATTTCATCACCTTTAAAAAATCCATATAAATCGTTATATGACTTAAAATTGTCTAAATCAAAATACATCATTGAAAATTCTTCATCATTTAATAACCTTTTTTTCATTTCAGCTTGTATCTGAACATTTCCTGGTAGCCCAGTAAGTGGACTTACTCTTCTATTTATATCTAATAAATCTAGAAGATTAATAATTGTATAATAAAAGTATTCCTCGTCTATTGGCTTTTTGATATAATGTTCTATTCCAGTTTTTAAAACCTCTACTCTATGTTGCCTATCTATATTTGATGAGACAACAATTATTGGAGTAATATTATTATCATCGTTTTCCTTTATTTTACTATATATACTAGATACTTCATTTGTTAGTGTGTCTTCATGAATAATAATTAGCGCTGGAATATTTCTTAGTGCAATATCAATTTGTTTTGTAGTTACTCGTTTAAAATGATACTCATTATTTGTTTTAAATAAATTATTTAATACGTTTTTTAATTCATTCGAGTTATCTATAACATATATATCTTGAACCATTTTTTCTCCTTATTTTTTATCTATTTTCTTTTTTATTTTTTCCTTCAATGCTTTTAAATCTATTTTCTGGTTTAATAACTGCGAAATACTATCAGACTTAATTGTTGGGAATGCTTTTTTTAATCTAGTAACATATCTATATAATCTAACTTTTAATATTGCTTCTTTTCTCTTTAAATCTTCTATTATTATTTCTGTACCTTTTACTTTTTCAATAGAATCAGCCCCTAAGTCTTTAAGTTCACTTATCTTAGTCTTAATTGTTTCTCCTAATTCCTTAATTGCCTCTACAGTAGATTCAAGTGATTTCATCTTTACAATTGTGATAATTGCATCAATTCCAATTGCAACTAATAAAATAATATTCAAATATAATAAAGTTGCATTATTTAATATAATAACATACTTTTCTATTACTGGATGTATCCACATCATAAAAATTACACCCAAGGCACCCCAAAAAGTAGAGTTTTTTAAACACACTCTACCTTTTATATTTAAGAAATTTCCAGTATAGTCCCAATATTTAGTATTAAATTGCTTTTCTAAAAGCCATCCAACGATATATTCCCATATAGACATAACAACAAATGAGGTTGCAAATAACAGCATTGCATTATTTTTAAATGGCTCTAAACAAAGAATCATAATACAGGCTCCAAATCCGTAAATCGGACAAAAAGGTCCAAACAAAAATCCACTATTAATTATTCTTTTTTCAATAAAAGACTTATATATTGATTCTAGTATCCAGCCAAAAAATGAATATATTATAAAATATAGTAAGAATCTTAAAATCTGCATAGCATCCATATTTTATTATCTTTTCTCCAATCTGTTTAATAAGTACATTTTCCTATAGTTTCTTTCTTAGCACCACCAATATTATAGGCTATTACCTTTACTATATTTTCTCCCTTTTCTAATTGGTGCCTAATTTCAAATTTCTTCTTATCTTCACCAGTATTATCTTTAGTATACTCAGTTCCATTTATATTATAAACAACTTTCGTAACTTCCTCGTCGTCTGTAACTCTAATTATTAATTCTCCACTGCTCTTTTTCAATTCAATCTTAGGTGGAGTAACTGGTTTAACCAAGATTTCTTTATTCGAACTATTTCCGCTTGAATCATAAGCTTTAACTATAAGTGTTGTTTCTTCCTTTACTTCAAGCTTAACTTCTAACTTTGTTTTATCCGCTCCTCTATTTTCTACTTTTACTGCTTCATTATTATTCAGTTTGTATTCGATATAAGATATCTCTTTATTATCTGTAGCAATTATTTGAACATTTTCTTTTTCTGACGTAGCCAATATTTGAATCTGTGGTTTTTGTCTATCAGTATTTTCATTATATTTAAAGCCTTTCTCAGCTTTACTTTCATTTTGATTACTATCTATTAATCTAATATTAAGGGTTGTGTCTCCATTTGGTAATTCAATTTGCTCAGTTAATTCCCTTTCTCCATTTGCACTTATTTTTGTTTCTTCTCCATTATCCCAAGAGTAATATAAGCTATCAATTCCAATTGAATGTTTAGCATTTATTGTTACCGTTCCATTACTCTCTGTAACACTAATTTGCGGTTTCTTTACACTACTTGTTTTTTTATTTTTTTCATGAATTAACGAATAAGCACCAACAACTATTAAAATAATTGAGAATACAATTATAATACCACAAAAAACTTGTATTATTTTTCTTGTTTCTGAAGTATCATCTTTATCTCCTGTAAAAAGTATTTGATTCATTTTATTCCTCTCTCTCTTTTTTCTTTAATATGAATTATAGCATAACGCTTTTTTAATGTAAACTATTTTTTACAAAGTACTTTACAACAAATACTCTCAAAACTTAAATATATGTCAAAAGTATAAACCTTAAATAGCATATATAAAAGGAAACTAGAATGCACTATAGCATTTCTAGTCTCCTTATTATATTATTTCAAAACATATTTTTTAATTCCAACAATACCCACTCCTAAAATTGTAAGTACTGCAATAGTTGTTCCAATATAGAATATTATTTCACCTGTTTTTACAGTTAACATTACTTTTGCATCATCTATATCATCTTCTCCTGGCTTTTGATTATTTGGTGTAGAGTCGATATCTGGTGTTCCATATTCATTATAATCTTTACTTATTTCTGCTACGTTTACTTTTAATCCCATGTTATCTTCTCTATTTATCCATGTTAAAATTATAGATACCTCTACACTTTCTCCTGGATTTAACAGTTTATCTTTTAATTGGTCTGTTGTTACTTTTCCTTCTGCTTCTTGCCATAGTGGATTTTCTGCTTGATCAAATCTTAACCCTTCTGGTATATAGTCTGAAATTTCTTTTGCATATCCTGCAATTTCTCCTTCATTTGTTATTCTTATTTTGTATTCAAATTTAACAACAATGTTCTTCAAGCTACTCTTCTTTAAGTCTACTTTTACTATTTCTTCTGGATCATCTTCTGCTGTATGTCCTGTTTCTGTTACAGTTTCTTTACCATTTTCTATTACTATTGCTTTTGTTACCCATTTTCTTAGAGCTAAATCAAAATATTGTACTTTTACTTTTTCAATATCTTGGTCGTCTTCACCTTCATTCCATTCGTCTGGAATCGAATCTTTATCATCAATTTCTTTTCCATTTTCATCACTATCATCTGATATTTGCGCATGATTGATTATTATTTTATCTTCTGTATCAGGCATTGTCACTTTGAATGCAATTTTTACGTCTTGGTATGCTGGGCTTTCCATTTCATCTGGATAAAACGCCCCAATTAATTTTTGTCCATTTTGATCGTCTTCTTTAGATAAATATTTTGTTACTACATATTTTGCTTTATTTACATCTTCTGTTTCATTTCCTGCTTCGTCTAACATTATCCATCCATATTTTTTATTTGTTTCATTATCTGGTAAAAATTCTAATCCTTCTGGAATATCATCTTTTATTTTACTTGCATATCCAGCAAGTGAACCTTCATTATACACTCTTAAAGTATATTCTACAATATTTTGGTTTCCAACAGTTAATGGTTCTTTTGTATGTTCATATACATATTTTCCTTCTTCGTCAATCTTAAACTTTGGCTCTCTATCTGTTATTTCCCAATTTTTCTCTTCTTCAGTACCAGCTCCTGTTGTTATTCCTGTAATGAATTTTCTAAGTGCTAAGTCAAATTGACCATTCTTTATTATTAATTTTAATGAATCATCAGAATATTCTGCATCTGCACCATCTATTTTATGATTTGTTATAATATATTTATAATTATCACTTATCTTTGTTTCAAATGTTACTTTAATTGGTTCTTCCATTTTTACATATCCATATGGAACGGATGTCTCAACAACTTCAAGAGAATATTGTGCCTCTTTATCTATCTTTATTTCTGGTAATGAAATTTTACCATTTTCGTCTGTTATTAATCCTGTTGTGTTAATTTCATCTCCATTTATATCATATAATTTAGCCTCTGTACCATTTTCTTTAACTGTTATATTAAATTCTACATCTTTTATTGGACTATTTTCATCTTTCTGATCAACCTTTAATATTTCAAAATTATATTTACCTTGAATTAGTATATTTGGTATTGTTATTACTATTCTACCATCTTCACTATTTATTTCTGCATAAACCGTTACTAAATTTCCATTTTCTAGTTCAACTTCTATTGAATTAGATCCATTTTCGAAGTTTACGGCTGTTGCTCTATATTCTGTTGGATCTGCTTCATTGTCTACGCCTTTTATTACACTAAATGTTAATGGTTTTTTTAATTTTATATAGTCTCCTGGTACTTCTATCTCCGTAATTGTATATTCATCTGGAGTAGAGACATTGTCCTTCGTAATTTTTATTGTATCAACTATTGTGGCTTTTCCATCACTATCAGTTTCGTCAGATATTATTTGTTCACTTTCTTTTTCCTTAATTCCAAACTTCACACCCTTTATTGCGTTTCCTTCAGAGTCTTTTTTAACTATGTCAATGCTATACGAACCTTCTAATTGTATATTTGGTATTGTTAATAATACATCTCCTGTATCTTTTTCTACCTCTACAACTACTTTAACTGTACCTTTATCTCCATCTATACTAACTTCTCTTTCAATTTTAGATGCTATTTCTGCTTCTTCCTCAAAAGCTATACCCGTTACAACATTTCTGGTTTTATCATCACTTAGTCCTTTTGCTACATAAACATTTAATGGCTCTGCTAATTTAATATAACCATTTGGTGCTTTTATTTCTGTAATTGTAAATTTATCTCTAGTAGCTATATCTGCAATCACTATTTTCTCGCTACTTAACGTTCCGTTTATTGGAGTTACATTAGAATCACCACTTATTTGCGATGCCCCAATAATGTTAAATTCAGCACCAGCTAATGGACTACCATTTATATCTGTCTTTAATATTTTAAAACAATAACTTCCTTCCACATGCTTATTTGGTATTGTTAATACTACTGTTCCATTTTCTACACTAGCATTAATTTCTACAGTCTTTCCCTCTTTAACTAAAGCTGCAGTCAACTTTGCCTGCGTTTGTGGTATTCCATCTTCTGTAAAAGATATTCCTTTTACAATGTAATTTGTTTTTGTATCATCTTCCCCTGTTGTTACATATATATCAATAGAATCTTTTAGTGAAATGTATCCATCTGGAGTACTTACTTCTGAAATTGTATATTTATCTTTTCCTGCAGCGTTAATTATAATGTTCTCTGTTGTGTATTCAGTTTTAGTATCATTTACATTAAGTGTTAGTGGACTACCGTTTTCTTTATTTATCTCAAATGATGCTCCAGCTAATTGCTGCCCAGCTTCATCTTCTTTCTTAAGTTTTAAATTATAATTTCCTGACATTAGTGGGTCCTGCACAGTAACAAAAATCGCTTCTTGTCTTGTGTCATAAGTAACCCATATAGAATTGTATAACGCTTCATTTTCTGTTTTCTTTAAAATATTTCCATTTTGATCTATAAGTAAAAAGTTCTTTCCAGATTCATAGCACATAATTTCAGTTGTACATATATTGTCTATATATTCTTGTTTAACATTGTTTGAACCTTCTGGCCAACCAAAAGCAAGCTCTCCTTTATTATTTAAATATACAACTACATATATCTTATTATTTCCTAAAAGGTTAGTATATCCATCGCCAGCTTTTGTTTCTGTAATTTGATAAATATAAGGTGTATTTACTTGTGTAATTTCTTCTACAGCCTTTCTTCCTCCAAATGTACCTTCATGAATAACTTCCACATTATCAGTTGATGATGATCCTCCAGTAGTAATTCTCTCTACCTTGAATTCAGCATCTTGTATCAATGTTCTCCAACCACCTCTTTTAGTTGAATCTGTTTTCTTAATATAAAACTTATGTGTATCTACAATAACATTTTCAAAATCATCATCATCTTCTAATCCTTCATAGAAATTCTCTTCTGTATTTGTAATATCATGTTTAGTAGCTTGGTATTGGTAATAGCTTGTCGTTATTTCATTTCCTGATGTTAAAGCTAATTTTTCACTTGTATTTGCTTGTTCTGAATCTCTATCTACTGTTTTCTTTGTTCCTTTACTTGCTTGTAAATACTCTACACTTACATTTCCTCCATTAGCATCTGAAATAATCTTATTATAACCATAATCCGAAATTTCGGCTACATTTGTTAGTACAGTACTACTTTTATCTTCAACTACTTCACATTGAATATTTACATCTACCCAAAATTTTTCTTCTTCTGCTATTGCATCCGTATAAACTTTTAAGAAACCGTCTTTTGTTGCTTTTACTTTTTTTAAATTTTCATTTTCTATAATTCTATCACTACTACTTGATACTTTCCATCCTTGACCTTGATTGTATGCATTATTGATATAGTTCAATCCATTTGGTATATAATCAGTTATTTTCTTTACAATTCCATCTATATCTCCTTCATTATATACTCTAATAGTGTAAGTTACTATATCTCCTTTTTTTACTGTAAGTGGTGCTTTTGTGTGATAATATGCTGCTGTTCCTGTCTGTCTATACTGTTCAATTGATTTCCAAGCAAACGTTGGCTCTCTGCTGTCAGACAAAGCCTCTCCATTAACCTCAGTGATAAATTTTCTTAATGCTAAATCAAATTCTCCAACTTTAACTTCCTCAAAATCCTGATCATCTTCTAGATCATTTTCAAGGTCTACTTTAGGTTTGTATATCATAGTACTTCCTGTAACTTCATCATAAGAATTAATATTTGTATTATTTTGAATAGAATCTCTATCAATATTTTTCTTGCTTGCTTCTATATAATTTCCGCTTTTATCATTATATCCATATTTGCTTATTTCAGAAACGTTTCTTAAACTTGTTCCATTTTTAACGTTACTACTTACCTTGCATTCAATATAAGTATCTAATTTATTTTCTGGTAAAAAGCTTTCACCGTTGCCATATGCTTTTACTGATTGCTTAGTTTTATAAGTCATTACAACTGTATTATTGGCTTTATCATAATTCGTTGTTATTAAGTTTTGATTACTATAATTATATTTTCCATAATTTGTGCTTGTTGTTGAATTTTCTAAATATTCTAATCCACTTGGTAAATAATCTGTTATTTCTCCTACAAATCCATCTACACTACCTTCATTATATACTGTTATTTTATACCTTACTATATCTCCAGGTTCAACAGTAATTGGTTGTTTATTTAGTGCATATGTTGCTGTTGTAACTCCTTTATCTTCACTCATATCGCTTGGATAAATATAATACTCTCTTGTTCCATATACAATATTTTCTGATTTATCATTATTCTGATTTGTATCAGTATCTTTTTTAACTTCTGAGTCATACACTCTTACGTATTTACCTTTAGAAGCATCATATCTATAGATTTGAGCAATTTGTTTGGTTAGTGCCATATCAAATCCAGAATAGTCTGCATTATGATTTACAATTAATGTTGCAGAATTTCTATGGTGATTTAAACTTTTGTCTATTTCTATAATAGGTTGTCTGTTACTATTAGATTTTGTATAAACATATTTATTTAATTCGCTTATTCCTCTTTTTGAAGTAGCTGTTATAGTATACCTAAATCTAACTTGATCTACATCTGCAATAGGTGAATCAAGTTTAACTTTAATATAATATTGACTAACTTTACCAACTATAATATTTTTTATAGTCGTTTGTGTAAGTTCTGTTGTAGTATCTATCATATATTTCTTTGACTCTATCTTTTGTTGCCCTACTTCAATTTTTAGCCTGTCTGTCACTTCTTCTATATTATTAACATTACCTGTTACAGATGCTGATATTGGACCTATAATATATGTATTTTCTTCATTTGTAACAGCACTGATTGTTTGTTTTCCGTTATTTAATTTTATATTTACATCACTAGTACTTATATTAGTAGCCATTGTTGTAGATAATGTTTTTCCATCTCTAATATCGCATGCAGATTTGTATAATGCTTTATATAAATTTTGTGCAATTGCTATTTTATAAGAATCTATTGCTTTACCGTTACATTTAATATTTTTTATGAAGTTTACATCTGAGCCATGTTTATATTCTGATTTTGAATTTGTAAAATTCCACAATACAAACTGTTGAATTGTTGAAATATAACCATCACCAAAATCTGATAAAGAATTATATTGTACTCCCGTTTTATCTTTTATAATTTCAATTAAGTGGTTTAACATTATATCTCTTTCATATTCTTTTGAAAATCCATTATAATTACTATTAATTTTTCCATTGCCATCTGCAAATGTATACATGTTATTTAATAACCACTCTACTGCTTTTTTATTATTATTGTTACCAAATATTTTTGTAATTTGAGCATTACTTATCTGGCTAAAATTTTCTTTTGTATTATATATTCCATAATTACCTTTTGAATCGCTTGCATCAGGTGCTTTACCAGCGTCATGGTTAACATTATACCCACCTAATAAGCAATACCTTGCATATGTTGTATCTGATACTACTTTAGATTTTGATTTATTTATACCATACCCCCATATATAGTCACCATTATACTCATATATTGCATTAGTTCCAATTATATTTTTTCTATCATGAACATACCATGTACCAGAAGCTTCTTCAGCTGGTACATCTTGATCCGCTGTTACCATATCATAAGCATATGTTAGGACTGTACTACTACTTGCTAAAAGCATTATAGATAGTGTAATTATTGCAGTTACTTTTTCAAACACCTTTCTCATAAAAATTTACCTCCATTGTTTTATTTATTTTCATTTTACTGAGCTTCACTTTTAAAGTCAATATGTGTTATTTTCTGGTATACTCGCTTACTTTGTTCTTCTATTTACGGAAGGTCTTTTTAGGAGTTTTTTTATTTCATATTTTACAATTTCATTACAATTTCGACATATTTGTAACAAAAGGTTTTTAAGCAAAAAAAGAAGACATCTAATCTGTCTTCTTCTTTATTTTTTTATATTTAGAGTACTTCTATTTTAAAACAAATTTTTTAATTGCAATTACACCCCCTGCTAAAATAGTAAGCACTATTACTGTTACTCCTGCATATGTTGCAGCTTGCCCTGTTTTTACTGTAAGCATTACAGGTGCATCATCTATATCATCTTCTCCTGGCACTTTATTGTTTGGTGTAGAATCAATATCTGGTGTTCCATATTCATTGTAATCTTTGCTAATCTCTGCTGTATTTACTTTTAATCCCATATTGTTTTCATTGTTAATCCATGTAAGCGTAATTGTTACGTCTTTAGTATCGCCTGGCTTTAATAATGTATCTTTTAGCTTATCTGTTACAACTTTTCCATCTACTTCTTTCCAATCTGGGTTATCTTCTTTTACAAATTTTAATCCTTCTGGAATGTAGTCTGAAATTTCTTTTGCATAGCCTTCAATTTGTCCTTCATTTTTTACTCTAATGCTATATTCAAATTTTACAGTTACATTTTTTATATTAGATTTTTTTAAGTCAACTTTTACAATTTCTTCTGGATTATCTTCCGCTGTATGTCCTGTTTCCGTAACAGTTTGTGTTCCATTCTCTATTACAATTGCTTTTGTTACCCATTTTCTTAAAGCTAAGTCAAAATATAACAATTTAACTTTTTCAATATCTTGATCATCTTCTCCTTCATTCCATACATCTGGAATTGAATCTCTATCGTCTACTTTATTTCCATCTTTGTCACTATCATCGGAAATTTGAGCTTTATTTATAATTATTTTTTCTGATTTTTCAGATGAATTTACTTTAAATGAAACTTTTACTTCTTTATAATCTGGTTCTTTTATTTCTCCTGATTTATACCTTTCAATGTCAAATGCTTTTAATAAATTTTCACCTGCTGTTTTTTCATGCTCTTTAGATAAATAGTTGCTTACTATAGATTTTGCATTTTCAACTTCTGTTGTTTCTTTTCCGTATTTATCTAGCATTACCCATTTATATTTTTGGTTTACTTCATTTGATGGTAAGAATTCCAATCCTTCTGGTATGTTATCTTTAATTTGTTTTGCATATCCATCCATCGTTCCTTCATTATAAACTCTTAGAGTATATGTTACTATATTGTTATTTGCAACTATAACTGGCTCTTTTGTATGTTCATATACATATTTTCCTTGATTATCAATTTTGAATGTTGGTACTCTATCTGTAACATTTATTTGTTTTTCGTTTTCTGTTCCAACTCCAGTTTTAACCTCAGTAATGAATTTTCTTAAAGCCAAATCAAATTCTTTTTTCTCTTTTTCATTTGGTATTGTAATTACAACTTGTGATGGGGTTATATCATTTTTTACAATCACCTTTATTTTTTCATATAAATCTGTTTCAGTTTCTTTTACAATGCTTCCATCTGTATTGTTAATTATAAATCCATATTTACTAATTAATGCATCTTCTTCGTTTTTATTGTAATTTCCCAATATTAATTTTCCGTCTTCATTCATGTATGTTCTTAATGTAATGTATTTTCCATTCATAACATTTACATATTCAGGCGCACTTTCAACTTCAAGTACTGTATATGTATATGTTTCATTGAATTTTACATTGTTCTCTAGTACCTCATATGTACCTTTTACTTCTTGGTTATCAAGTAATACTTCTGTTTTTTCATTTTTTGTTTTTTGTAATGTAAAGTCTGCTCCAATTAATGGATTTCCACTTTCATCTACTTTATTTAATACAAATTTAAATTCTTTTTCGTCAGGTACTACTAATACGTTTTCAAAATCATCATCATCTTGCATTCCTTTATAGTAATTGTTATTGTCTGCTTTTTGTGATTCTACTATATTTTTATAGTATTCATCTATATTTTTAACTTTTTCACTTTTATTGAATACATTATTTTCTTCTGAATCTATATCGACATTTTCTTTGTTTGCTTCTACATAGTCACCATTTTTATTGTTATATCCATAATTTGTTATTTCTGCAACATTTACTAACAATTTACTATCTTGCATATTTGCTTTTACTTTGCATTCTATTTCTACATATGCACTAAATTCTGGAGCTTCACTTTTCTTTTCTTGTTTTACATATTCTAATAATCCATTTTCTCCATTTGCTGGTTTTATTGTTGTATCTTTTAGTTTGTCTGTTTTTACAGTTGTTGTTCCATCATTGTTACTTGTTGCAACCCAATTATTTTCTTTGTTAATTTTACTATCTGTAACAAATTCTAATCCTGCTGGTAAATAATCTGTTATTTCTTTTGCAAATCCATTTATATTTCCTTCATTATAAACTCTTAATGTGTAAATAATGTTATCCCCTGGTTTTACATTAACTGGTGTTTTTGTATGGTAATATCCTGCTGTTTTATTTGCTTTATATTCTTCTACTGATTTTTCGTTTATTGTAGGAACTCTGCTTTCACCAATTTCAACTTTAGTTCCATTTCTCTTTACCTCTGTAATGTATTTTCTAAGTGCTAAATCAAAATTTACTGGTTTATTTGGTATTGTAATTTTTACAACTCCACTGCTTAGCTTAGCTGTAATATTTACTTTAGTTCCATCTTCTAATGTTACCTCTTTTGAAGTTTCATTTTTATCTTTTTCAAACGATACTTTTGATGCAACATATTTATCGTTTGATCTAGTTGTTGTTACATATATTTTTATATCATCTTTTAATTTTATGTAATTACCATCTGTAACTGTTACTTCACTTATTGTAAATTCTTCTGTTCCTTCTTTTTTTATTTTTCTATTTTTGAATATATTTATAATTCCATCTGATTTTGATGGTCCATAACTTGTATCTTTTTCAGAAACTCCTGATACTTTAAATATAGCACCAGATATTTTAGTGTTTGTATCTGTAGCATCTACTTTTTCTATTTGTAGTCCGTAGTTTCCTTCTAAGTTTTCTTTGAATATTAACTCTGTTGAAGTTTGTTTTGTATACTTTTCTTTTCTAATAGTTGCTAAAGGTTGGTCACTATTTCTTACGGGATTTAATAAACTTGCAAAAGTTCTATAACCTTTTAAATTAACATTAACTTTTATCTTGTATTGTGTTCCTTTTTCAAAACCTTTATTATATGTAATTTTTAAATAAAATGCATCATTCTTTTCTGAAACATTGATTGATTTACCATTTTTATCTACAGTTTCTATTTTATCCACCTTATTAGAATTAACTGTAGCACTAAATGTTTTAGTAAATAGTGAATGGTTATTTCTTAATACATATGGACCTGCTATAACTGTTTTTTTATCAGATTGAACAGTTGCTGATGCTTTAGAATCCTTTGTTAGTACAACATCAAATCCTTCATTTCCATTTGGTGAAGAATATTTATTTTTTTGAGCTTCTTTAGCAAGTTCTCTTAAAGAAATGTATAGTGCTGTATAATATTTTTTTTCTGCTTTTGCATTTGGTAATGAATTATAACTTCCATCTGAATTTTGCATAGTACTATTGTAAGATGAACTTGAGTTTTTTACAAAACTCCACATTACATACTGTTGCACAGCATATAAAGTATCTTTATCACTAACTAATGCATCTACTGCTTTATTAATCCATGCATCATCAATATTATTTACATTAATTTTTTGACTTAATATATATTTTCCATTTGAGGCTTTATAAGTACTGTATTTCTTTATTACGCATTTTAAATTATTTTTCATGGCTGTTTTTGTTTCTGCATCTGTCACATCTGTTAAGTACATATTATCTAAAACCCATGCTAATGCACTTTGGTTTGATGTTATGTTAGAAACATTAGCAGTATATAAACTTTTTTTATCGTCATTTAGCTGTGTACCAACATATAAATGTGCACCACCCTTAATACAATATATATTGCTATATCCCTTAATACTAGCTATAAATACATTTGTGTTTCCTATTCCACGATTTGTATCTGACATACTTGATACTACTACTTGAGCAGATTTTACTACGGTTGGCATTATCGTAGCAAAAACCATTAATACAATAATTAAACCGCTAATTATTTTCATACCTTTATTCTTCATATAAACACTCCTCTATTTTTTACTTTATTTTTTGGCAAATTTAAATATCATACTTAGATAATATGATACTAGCCCTTAATTTATTATTTTTTCTTTCGTTAGATTTAAAACTCATATTACAATTATATTACATTTTTGTTACAAAATCAACAGTTTTATTGATTTTCCCTAAAAAACTTGCATGCCCGTAGTATTTTTTTGTTTTTTATTTGTAAATTTCTGTAATCTTATTCTATAATTTACCATTTTTATTTTAAAAATGCTAATAATAAAATAAACGACAACACTTTTTAGTATAATCGTTTATTTTAAAAGAATTAAGAATACTAATATTCTTAAATTAATTAAAAAACATAAAAAAGTGTAAGTATTGATAAAACAATACTTACATGCTTTATTTTTGAGGCATAGCTCCGGTTTGATATATTACATAAATTCAGTAATATCAGTAATTCTATAAGATTGAGTTCGAAAGTTAATGTGGTTTTGGAAATTTGTTAAAAAATGAATAAAATCACAAAGAAGTTGAAATGCCTGGTATATAAAGCTTTCAAAAGTAAAAAAATCCACAGAAATATTAAAAATCTGTGGGAATTCGTTTAAAAACTGGACGCGACACCCGGAGTCGAACCGG
>CAUGFN010000025.1:0-20246 GCA_959598745.1 uncultured Eubacteriales bacterium | reverse complement strand
GAATTCATCCAATCCTAGAATTAATTGGCGATGAAAATGTTACTATAAACGCAGGTGATACATACACAGACGCAGGTTACACAGTTGCAGGTTTAACAACAGCAGACGCACAATATTACACACCTTATGGATATAATGTAACAAAGACTGGCGAAGTTGTAACAAGCACAGTTGGTGTATATCAAATAAAATATGAAATAACAAGAACATATACGAGTGGCGGCACAACAAAGACAGATACGTTAATGAATGTTACAAGAAACATAACAGTAAAGGGTGCAGTGGCAACAAGTATGATAACAGAATGGACAATACCATCTGCTAACACAACAATAAAATTGCCGGTTCAATCACATGGTGGAAATAGTCTAAATATCACAGTTGACTGGGGAGATGGTTCAGCAGTTCAAATTGTTACAACAAACTTCCCAACACATACTTATACAACTGCTGGAACGTATGATATAACAGTAAGTGGAACATGTCCAGCATGGGGATATATGGGCTCTGGAAGAGTATCAACAACATTGAACAGCGATTATTATACATATACACAATATTTAACTAAAGTAAAACAATTTGGTGAACTAAATGCTCAATATTATGGATTTTCACAGTGCACAAATTTAACTTCTGTTAAAGGTGCAACGAAAAATTCTACTTCAAATGTTACTACTATGGCAAATATGTTCTATTTTTGCCAGAGATTGACAGAATTGGATTTGACAAATTTTGATACATTAAAAGTGACGGATATGAATTATATGTTCTTTAAAGTAAGAGCGCAAGAAATTGATTTATCTTCATTTAATACAAGCAATGTTACAAATATGTCTTACATGTTTGGAGAATGTGGCTTTCTTACTAATATAAAACTTTCTGGTTTTAATACTAGTAAAGTAACCAATATGTCAGCAATGTTTAAGGGTTGTGATGTTTTAACAAAGTTGGACTTAAGTAAATTCAAAACATCAAAAGTTGCATACATGAATGAGATGTTTAGCAATTGTACTAGTTTGAAAAGCTTAAAAGTTTCTGCTCTTAACTTTAATACAGTAAATGTCATCAATATGAAAAGAATGTTTTATAATTGCAGTAGTTTGACTGAAATCCCAGTTGCGAAATTTAACACTTCAAATGTTACTAACTTTGACGAAATGTTTGCAAGATGTAGTTCGCTTAAAACATTAAATCTTTCTAACTTTGTTGTGAGCAATTATTTTGAAGGTGACGATAGTAATAGTATGCTTAACGGTTGTACTAGCCTAAGAAGCATACAAATTAGTTCAACTTTTAGAGTGCCAATGAGCAAGATGTTTCTGAATACACCTAATTTGACTGCAATAATTGTTTTAGGAAACACTCCTTCTGCAGAACAATTTTCACCATGCATAGAAGACTTGGAAGGAAAAACATTTTATGTTACAGATGAGGAATTTCTAGAGATTTATAGAAAAGCATGGGCAGAGGGCTTTAGCGAAGATAGAATTAAGCCTTTACTAGAACTTAAAGGTAGCTCGCCTATAACAATAACTAAAGGAACTAACTATGTTGATGCTGGATATACTATTGCAGGCTTTACAGAAGAAGACGAAATTTATTATAGTGTTTATGGATATAGTGCAACAGTAAAAAGTACAGTAGACTCTTCTGTGATTGGAAGTTATTCTGTAACGTATACTTTAAAACGTAAAGATAGTTCATCAGGACTTGGAATGGTAGAAATATTAATGAATGTTGTAAGAATAGTCGTAGTAGAGGAAGGTAATATTGTAGGACTAGATATTATTCCTCCAACAGGTAGTATAACAGTTAAAGATGCTACAATCAGAAATAATATTAACTATGTTCCATCAAACAATGTTACATTAGAGATTTCGGCACAAGATAATATTTCGACTGCTTCTGAAATTAAGGTTTATATTACGACTGAAGCAATAGATTTAACTAAAACAATTGCTGATGCTTTATGGGAAAATTACAGCAATGGTATGACAAAGTCTATTACAATTACAAATCTTTCGGCGACAACAAGAATATATGCATTATTTAAAGATGCTGCTGGAAACACATCTGCTGCATTCACTGGAGCAGATACAGAGTATAGCATAATATACAATTTGAATGGTGGTACAGGTAGCATTGAAAATGGAACTGCAAATTACGGTTCACCTGCAATTTTAAGTAACAAGGTTCCTACTAAGAGTGGCATGTATTTCTTAGGATGGAGCACAAATGCTTCTGCTACAGTTGCTAGTTACAAGGCAGGAGGAGTAATGCAAGCGGATACATTTAGTGGAACAAATAAAAACATAAATTTATATGCTGTTTGGGGAAACAAACCTTTAATTTCTGAGGTGGTAGAGATTGGTGATTTAATTGATTTGCCAATATATTATAACGATTTGTCTGGAAATAACAGAACAGATTGGAAAGTGATTTCAAAGGTTGAAAACAGTACTACAGGCAGAAGTTCAGTTGTTGTGATAAGTACTGGTATACCGTTAACATTAGCCAATACATCTGCAGATTTAGTAAATGATTTCTTTAATATGAATAACTATTCGGAAAATGGATTTGAAAATAACATAGAGTTGAGCGAGTTGTTTTTAAACAAGTATGTAGATGTTAGTGATGAAAAGCCAAATGTTAAAGGAACTAAAAATGGCAACAATGTGTACGTGTTAATTACACTAAAAGATTTGACATTAACTGCAGGAAAGAATGCGTATGATAAATGGGGCGCAGAAAAACAATTAGATAAGATAACTGTAAGCTTTAATGCAAACGGTGGAACTTTAACAGAGGCTAGCAAGGATGTTGTATATGCTGGAAAATACGGCACACTTCCAACACCTACAAGAGAGGGATATCAATTTAACGGTTGGTATACAAGAAGTGTTGATGGCACATTGGTTAAAGATACAACAAAAGTTACAAAAAATTATAACCATACATTGTATGCACATTGGACATCGATTTGATATACATTTGTGTTATCATTTGATTCAAATGGCGGAACAGGAACTATGACAACGCAGTCATACACAGAAGGCAAAGCGCAAGCAATTAAAGCAAATACATTTACAAAAGCAGGATATACATTCGCAGGTTGGGCAACAAGTGCAAATGGAGGAGTTGTTTATGCAGATAAAGCTTCTATAATATTAACAGAGAATACAACGTTATATGCGGTTTGGAATAAGCTGACTACACCAAGTAATTTCTGGATAAATTCATACGGAAAAACATCTGCATCTTTAGGAGATATATGGGCTAGTTGGGATGATGTTGAAGGAGCAACATCGTATACTATTGCATATTCTACAGATAATTCGACATGGACAGAGAAAACAGAAAGTGCTAGCTTGTCAACACCTATTAAGAATGGATATTGGCCACAAACGAATGGACATTACTACGTAAAGGTTAAAGCTAATGTAAATGGTGGTTCAAGTGATTGGTCAGAAGTAAGAGAAATAAAATACGAGTATATAAGATTGGGTGTATCTGATGGAAGTACACAACTTAAAGAAGTAAGGTTGCTTTTGGTAGGTGGATATACAATATTCCTAAAAGAGAAAACGAGTGATACAATAAGTATATCAGCATACTATGGTGGTGGAGTTCCAGGAAACAACCATACAGATGAGATACTAGAAGACGAATATATACAAGGAAGATCATGGTATACTAATGATTCAACACCTTCTCAAGTTAAACCGGTAGTAATAGAGCTTTATGCTGGTGAAGCGGGTACATGGAAGGAAAGTTCATCAGGAAGTACAACCGGGTATTATACAACACCATATACAATTGTTTTATATGGTTCGTCAACGTTACAAGACAGGATTGAATATGTACCAATGTATTAATTTTAAGAAAGGATGGCACGTATGAAGAGAAAAGAAATTATAGCAAGCCTAATATCGATAACGGTAGGTGCAATAATTCTGGCAGTTGGCTGGCATAAACTTGCCAGCACGAGCCGAAATAATTTAATATCGTGCAAGCATGTTGATGAAAATATAGACATGATTTGTGATTCATGTGGTGCTAGCCTTTCTTTTAAAGATTATGCTTTTGAGCAGGAACTAAAAAAGAGCATTAGCGGTGATGAAACTATACAGGCGAAAGGCGACATGTTAAGTGGAACCGAGCTTGTGGCTAGTAAATTAGAAAGTGCCGATGCGATTGCACTTGCTAAAAAGCATATACCTACACTTAAAGATGAAGATATTATTGCAGGGTATGATATTTCAATGCTTGTTAATGATATGAAATTCGAGCCGAAAAAATATGGCGAAAGTGTAAATATTAGCATTGATGGATTAAGTGTAAAAGATAAAGAAAACATGGCGATGCTACACATATTAGGTGATTTTACATACGAAATAATTCCGCTAGATAGTTTTAGCAAAACTAAGATTGGTTTTAATGCCACTAGTTTTTCAACGTATATATTGGTTACTTTAGGAACATATAATGTTACGTTTTCTGGCGACGGAGATGTTACAATTCTTGACCAATATGGTGTAGAATTAAAGAATAATTCTACAATAGATGGTGGCACAAATTTCACATTTACGATAGTTTCGAATGATGGATATGAGCTAAAAGGTGCTACGCTTGCAAACAGCGGGGCTGCAACGATAAGTGGCGTTGGAAATGGTTATGGTAAAACTTTTACAGTTAAGAATATAACTTCTAATTTGACCATTAATATTAACACGATTGAGTTGCCTAAGATTGTTTCTAATCCAAAGACGCAAAAGATTAAAGATGGTTCATCTGCAAGTTTTAGCGTTACTGGTGAAAATGTTAAAAAGGTTGTTTGGGAATACAGAGAAAGTGGAGATGCTGAATGGAAATCTACAAACGAAGTTTGGGGCTACTCGATGTTACAAGGAACAACATCAACATTTAGCACAGGAACAATTGAAGAAGACAAGAGTGGATATCAACTAAGAGCTTTGTTATATGCTGAAACGACATCAACAAAGCCAACGATATCAGAACCTGCAATGTTAATTGCTATGCAAGATGTTGTAACAGTTGATATTAGGTCTACTCTAATACCTGAACATCCTATTATAATAACTTCTAGACCTGCAGGTGTTTGGGGTTATACAGATGTTTCATTCACAATGGTAAATGGGGGAAATTTGCCTGAGAATCAAACGTTGCAATACAAGATTGGAAATGGTGCTTGGACAGATTATTTAGCTGAAACAGTGATTAATACAGAAGGAACTACATTACTATATGGTAGAGCTATAAATGCAGATGACACAAGATATATAAGCGAAGAAGTAGTTGTTGAAATCAAAATTGATAAAACTACTCCATATATTACAGTTAATAAGATTACTGATTCTTCGGTTGAGTTTACTGCATCAGATGCACTTTCAGGTGTTGCAGCTTGGGCTGTGACAGATGGTACAACAGCTCCTAAGAACAAGGTGACAACAGATTCTGTTTCTGGAGATAAGTTAAATACATGGTATTCAGTTTCAGGTATTGCTACACCAATGGATTTGAGTTTCGAAGGTTTGAGTTTGGGTACATATTATATCTGGTTAAAGGATAGAGCAGGAAATGTATGTACACCTAAGGATATAACAATATACAAAGACATCATGGCACCTATTGGAAGTTTGAAGATTGTTGGTAATGAAGTTGATGGGGCTACGTATGTAAATAATACAAGCGTAAAATTGATACTAACAGCAATAGACAACACTACAGATACAGCAAAGATAAAGATGAAAATACTAAATAAAGAAGAATTTGATAATTTGAAAACACTTGACGATATAGTGTGGGAAGACTATAAAAACGAAGTGACATGGCAGATACCAAGCAATGATGGAGTTAAGAGAGTTTACCTATTATTAAAGGATGAGGCTGGAAACATTTCATTATCATTGTAAAAATAGTGGTTTAAAGCGATTTGAAAAGTATTAATATAAATATTTGCGATTCATAAATAAAATTCAAAAAGAGGTTCATTTCAAACATGGAAATGGCCTCTTTTTTATATCGGAGTATTAATTTATTTTACAATTTGTAAACGCAAAATATAGTTGCTAACGATAAAAAAGTGGTGTATACTTTTTTTAGATATTTAATTATAGTTTTGGAGGTATACTGATGAATAAAAAGTCTAAGATGATTTTGATTATATGTGTAATTATTGTTGTGCTAGGCGTTGGAGGGTATTTGACTTATAATGCAATGCATAAAGAACCTACACCACCTATTATTGATATTCCATCTGGAGATATAAAAACGCCTGAGGCAAAGGCTGATTCGATTGTTGTGCAAGATGTAAAAGTTGAAAACTATACGGATAATAGATATATAAATTGCGTGTATCCTAAAATTACAAATCTTACAGACAAAGAGTTTGAAAACTATATTAACAAGCAAATAGCTACTAATATAAACGAATATAGAAGTGAAATCGAGTATATTGTTGATGATGAAACTTTGCCTACGGAAATGTATAGATATGTTACAACATATTCAAGATATAACTGTGATAAGTATTTATCTTTAGTTATTGACCAAGATTATCAAACAGGTGGAATTCGTTCAAACAAGTGGAAAGATATATACAATATAAATGTTGAAACGCAAAGAATATTTTATCTAGAAGAGTTATTTGAGGCCGGCGCTAAGTATGAAGAGGCTATCATAGCAGAGATAACGAAACAAGCTGAGGCAAAGAATATGGAGCTTGTTGGTGGAAATGGATTGACAAAACTTCCTAAAAAACAAAAGTTTTATATAAAAGATAATAAACTTACAGTTTATTATGACCCTTCAGAGATTTCGGCAACTGCTTTTGGAGAGCAACATTTTGAAATGCCATTTACAATGAATGAAAAAGGATTTTTTGAAATAGGACAATAAAATAGTTGACATTATATGGCAAGCTGAATATAATATGTATTGAGTTAGAAAACTTTAAAAATTATCTTAAACCCAAAAATATTCATATAAAAAGGAGTTGTAAATATGATAAGAAATATACTTTTAATATGCTGTTGTACGAGATAAATGCTCTGTCTTAATTAGTAGACATGAGTATTAGAAGTCGTGCCTACATAAAAGTATATTTATTATCGAAATAATTATAATAAATTATGAAGCTATGTAGGCAAGTAAAATTGCAAACATAGCTTTTTGTTTTATTCATGTGAAAGAAGAAAAAAGCGGGTAAGTTAGGAAATTTGAAAAGCCACATAGTGTATACTTATTGTAAATATTGTATTTTTGTGGTAAATTATTTGTATTGGAGGTTAGTTATGAAGATATATAATTCAATGACTGGAAAGAAAGAAGAATTTAAGCCTATAAAAGATGGCGAGGTTAAAATGTATGCCTGCGGAATAACGGTGTATGATTTAAGTCATATAGGTCACGCAAGGCAAGCAATCGTATACTCAATGATTAAAAATTATCTTGAATATAGAGGATATAAAGTTACATATGTTAGAAATTATACAGATGTAGATGACAAAATAATAAATAAAGCAAATGCTCTAGGAAAAAATGCAATAGAATTTTCAAGAGAACAAATTGAAGAAACAGAAAAAGACATGGCAGGGCTTCATGTTGCACCAGCAGATATACAAACTAAGGCTTCTGAATATATTGATAAAATCATAGATTTTGTTCAAAAGCTAATTGATAAAGGTCATGCGTATGTTGCACCAAATGGAGATGTTTATTACAGTGTTAGAAAGTTTAAAGATTACGGAAAACTTTCACATAGAAATGTTGATGACATGTTAAACGGTGTGCGTATAGAACTTGAAGAAGGCAAAGAAGATCCTATAGACTTTGCTCTTTGGAAATCAGCTAAACCTGGTGAGATTTCGTGGGATTCTCCTTGGGGTAAAGGTAGACCAGGTTGGCATATAGAATGCTCTGCAATGGCTTTAAATACTCTAGGAGAGACAATAGATATACATGGTGGTGGAAGAGATTTATTATTCCCACACCATGAAAATGAAATTGCACAAAGTGAAGCTTTAACAGGCAAAACTTTTGCAAATTATTGGTCTCATTGCGGACTTATAAAAATAAATGGTGAAAAAATGAGCAAATCGCTTGGTAATTCTCTAACTATCAGAGATGCTTTAAAGATGTATGATTACGAAGTTATAAAATATTTAATGTTTAGTAAGCATTATGGCTCAGATATGGATATTTTAGATAGCGATTTTCTAATGGCAGAAAAGCATATGTATTATTTCTACATTAGCATTAAACAAATGGAGGATTTTATTAACACATATGGTGGAAATGTTAATGGTGAAACACTTCCAGACGACATATCTGAAAAAATAATCCCAGATTTCATCGAGGTTATGGATGATGATTTTAATACAGCTGCGGCACTTGCAAACTTGCATGGAATCTTTAAATATGCTAATGGAATTATAAAATCAGCTAAAAAGAATACAAGAGAACAAACAGCAAATACTCTTGCAAAAATTCTTAAAAACATAAAAGAAGTTTATGGAATTTTAGGTTTATTCACAGAAAAACCAGAAGATTTTATAAGCAAAATGAAAGAGAAATATTTAAGCAAATTAAATATTGATGTTTCATTTGTCGAGGGTGAAATTTCAAAAAGAGCAGAAGCTAAAAAGTCAAAAGACTTTGAAACAGCAGATGCTATAAGAAGTTCATTAGATGAAAAAGGTATCATATTAAATGATACAGCAGAAGGAACAGTATGGGACATAAAGGCTTTATACTAAAATAGTAGAGAGGTTGTAATATTTTTATAAAAAGTGAGGTGTGTTATGGAGATTGATGAAATCGTACTAAAAAACAGTGCTGAGATGGAGAAATATTTTTCACCGTATGCTTGCAAAACAGAAGAGGCATATAGATTTAAAAAAGAAAGAAGAAAAAATGAATTCAATGTAAGACCTACATTCTTCAGAGATGCGGACCGTATATTGCACTCTGGTGCATACTCGTGCTACATGGATAAAACGCAAGTCTTTCCACTAATAAATAACGACTTGATTACGCACAGAGGCTTGCACGTTCAGTTTGTTTCTAAAATTGCAAGAACAATAGGTAGAAGCCTTAAGCTAAATGAAGATTTAATAGAGGCTATAGCATTAGGCCATGATTTAGGGCATGCACCATTTGGCCATATGGGTGAGAGATGTTTAAATATTATTAGCGAAAAACATGGTCTTGGCTTATTTCTTCATAATGCACAAAGTGTTAGAGTTTTAAACGAAATAGAAAATGGCGGAAATGGTTTAAATATAACAGTTCAAGTATTAGATGGCATACTTTGTCATAACGGAGAATTCTTATGCAAAAAATATGAACCGAATTATGAGAAAACGCCAGAAGAATTCATGCAAGAATATAAAAGAACATGGCTTGAAAAAGGATTTGACAAAACTTTGAAACCAATGACGCTAGAAGGCTGTGTAGTGAGAATTTCAGATGTAATCGCATATATCGGAAGAGACATCGAAGACGCAATCACAGTAAAACTAATAAAAAGAGAAGATATACCAGAAGAGATAACAAAAGTACTTGGAAATAAAAACTCAGAAATAATCGACACATTAGTAGAAGACTTGATATATCATAGCTTCAATAAGCCATATTTAGAGTTCACAAAAGAAGTATTCACAGCATTAAAGAAACTACTAGACTTTAATTATAAAAACATATATGCTAATCCTAAAAAAGAAGATAAAGAAGAAAAATACATATGCATGTTTGAAATGCTTTACGAAGCTTTGTTAGAAGATTTAAAAAATAAAACGGGCAGAATAAACGAGGTTTATCTACAAACCAAATGTGCAAAATATAAAAGAGAAACATCGCCAGAAAGAATAGTGATAGACTACATTGCAGGAATGACAGATGACTATTTCTTGGCAGAATACAAACTACACTTCTTACCAAAGAGAAGAGATTTAACGGTGGAATAAAAGCCAGCAAATATTTTCTTAGAAAAATCTATTTTGGAAAAGCCCAAAAATAATTTATGCGAAATATTAAGAAAATTATAATAAAAACTAACAAAAAAACTTACTGCGAATCAGATGATTGGCAGTAAGTTTTTTATTTTAATTAAGATATAATCAAAATGTATGTGGTGAACATTTCAAAAATTATCTAAAATGTTCAAGGAGCACGTAAAGGGTAAGAGAATTTGTGAGCCGACAATTCTTGTAGGGAGTGAAGGTTTCTTCGAATTCCTCGTTATAATCTTCGTTCGCCAATGATATCGCATGCCTAATAGCACGTTCTACCCTTGGGGCTGTAGATGAATGCAAACTTGCGATGCTGGGGTAGAGGGATTTTGTTATATAATCCATGTGGCTAGCATCTTCTAGGCATAACTCTATAGCGGAAGCGATGTAGTCGAAACCATCGAGATTTGGCTTGAAACCTAGCCGAATCAAATACTCGCGGATTTCCTTGGTTAAATCGTTGCTCATGATGAAACTCCTTTTGCAATATAAAATTTTGGTTACGAATATAATTATAATACAAGTTTGATACTGTGTCAATACATTATGTAAAATAATAACGACTGTGGAGATATTTCATTCTTAATTCATATGAAAATTTTTGCTACAATTATAATGATTTAGGAGATATTTAGGTTGTTTATATTGTGTGTTATCAAGCGGACTTGCAATTTTATGTAAAACTTGCTATAATTATATCACTTTTTAAAATTTTGGAGGAATGGTATATGTCTAATGGCAAGAACCAAAAGAAAAACATCTTATCTGCGTTAGCGGCTGTTGTTCTTACGGTTGTGATGTATTTGTTCGGAAGTGGCATCTCAGATATATTCTTCGAGCCGAGCGAAACATACGAGGAAACAATTGAAACAACGCAGATACTCGAAACAACGCAAACTGACGACGTAGAAAATCCAAGTGGAGAGCTAACCCTCACAATGATTGATGTGGGGCAGGCCGATAGCTTTTTGCTTGTTCAAAATGGCAAGACAATGCTTGTCGATTGCGGAACGCGGTCGACAGGTGAAGATGTTGTTAAATACCTAAATGAACAAGGCATAACAAGACTCGATTATGTAATTAGCACGCACCCGCATGATGACCACATGGGCGGAATGTACGATGTGATTACCAATTTCGAGATTGGCAAAATCATCATGCCAGAAGTTGAAGTAGGCAAGGTTACCACCAACTGGTATGTTAAGCTTATGCAAGAAATCAAGCAAGGCGCATATGAACTTGAGTATGCTAAACTTGGGGCAGTGTACGACCTTGGTGAAGCAAACTTTAAAATTATTGGTCCAATAGAAACCGATGAAAGCAACTTAAACAATTATTCAATTGTTTTAAAAGTAACTTTTGGAGACATGGATGTAATAATGACTGGCGATGCAGAAACGAAGGTAGAAAGGGATATTATCGATTCCGGAGAAGCACTTGATGCCGAAATTTTAAAGATAGGTCATCATGGAAGTGATACCTCATCGAGCGATGAATTTCTTGATGCAGTATCGCCTCTATACGCACTTATTTCTGCAAAGGTTGGCAACAAGTACGAGCACCCAATAAAATCAACGATGCAGAAGTTAGAAAAGCGAAAAATAGAAGTTTATCGGACTGATGAGAATGGTACTGTCGTTGCTACAATAACAGCACACGACGTTAAATTTAGCACGGCTCCAGGCGATTATTTAAGTGGCACAGAATTAGAGGAGGCGAAAAACAAATGAAAAGCTACGCATCAATAGAAGAGTTTGATCGCAACTATGTTAGGCTTGAGGTTGAGATGATGGACGTTGAAGACAGCAATACAAGCGAATTTGGCGAACGTGAAACACGGATGCTTGATGTAGACTACGAGAAATTTCCTTGGGATGAAGACGATTTCGGTGAAGGAGATATAGTTGTAGTAGAACATGACGGAGAAATAATTTCGAAAATCTATGGCAAGGACGAAGAAGAAAGACAGAGAAGAATTGACAAAATAAATTCGATTCTTGGGCTGTAAGGCAAAAACACAAAAACGGACAAGTTTTTAGATGTGAACTCAAATTGTTAGACAAAAGTTTAACAGTTTGGGTTCTTTTTTATTTTAAGCCATTTTAAAGAATATCAGAAAAATGAGATGATGAATTTTGAAGAATAACACATATTAAGATTGACTTATTTAAATGTTAAGTATATACTATGTATATACAATTGGGGGGATATAAATGACTACATCAATTCAAAAATGGGGAAATAGTCAAGGGGTGAGAATACCTAAAATGTTATTAGATGCCGTAAAATGGTCAGAAAATGAAGAAGTTACAATCACAGTATACGATGGAAAATTAATAATTGAAAAAGCCAAAAAAGAAAAGGAGAGTATAATGGAACTATTTGAAAATTACGAAGAAGAATATACACCCGAAGAAGTAGATTGGGGAAAGCCGGAGGGAAAAGAAGTATGGTAAAGCAAGGAACAATTATAAAAATAAATTTCAATCCACAATCAGGGCACGAACAAGCGGGATATAGGCCGGCAGTCGTAATAAGCAACGATGTATTCAATGAAAAAACTAAATTATCTATAGTTTGTCCAATAACAAATACGAATAAACATTTTCCATTACATATATCATTAGATGAGAGAACTAAAACAACAGGCGTAATCCTTTGCGAACATATAAAATCTCTAGATTTAAATAGCAGGACATTTCAAGAAGTAGAAGAATTACCAGGAGATTTGTTAGAAAAGGTAATAAATATTATATTTGCGGAAATAGAGGAGATAAAGTAGGTTATTTATTTGAGGAGTTTTGTAGTTTTAGCCAAAACCTTGACCAAATAGGATAAATTTGTTAAAATGTACCTAGTTTGATTAAAAGAATAGGAGAGATTATATAAATGATTAGTGCTAATGGAGTTACGCTTCGCTTTGGTAAGCGTACACTTTTTGAGAATGTTAATATAGCTTTTACACCAGGAAATTGTTATGGTTTGATTGGTGCAAATGGAGCAGGTAAAACTACATTTTTAAGAATTTTGTCTGGTGAGCTTGAGCCATCACAAGGTGATATCTCTATGAATCCAGGAGAAAGACTTTCTGTTTTAAAACAAAATCACCATGAGTATGAAGAAGAACAAGTCCTAAAGACTGTTATAATGGGAAACACAGAGCTTTTTAAAATAATGCAAGAAAAAGATGCGTTATATGCAAAACCTGATTTTTCAGAGGCTGACGGTGTTAAAGCCGGTGAACTAGAGGCAAAGTTCGCTGAGATGGATGGCTGGAATGCTGAATCGGATGCTGCAATGCTTTTGAACGGTCTTGGACTTGAAACAGAGTTTCACGATAAATATATGAAAGAGCTTACAGAAGCTCAAAAGGTTAAAGTGCTTCTTGCACAAGCTTTATTTGGTAATCCAGATGTTTTGCTTTTAGACGAGCCTACAAACTATCTAGATATCGAAGCAATAGAATGGCTTGAAGAATTTTTGATAAATTTTGAAAACACAGTTATCGTTGTATCACACGATAGACACTTTTTAAATACTGTTTGTACTCACATTGCCGATATAGATTTTGGCAAGATTAAAGTATACACAGGTAATTATGACTTCTGGTATGAATCAAGTCAACTTGCTTTAAAACAAATGAAAGACGCTAATAAAAAGAAAGAAGAGAAGATTGCTGAGTTACAAGAATTCATTAGAAGATTTAGTGCGAATGCTTCAAAATCTAAACAAGCAACATCTCGTAAGAAATTACTTGAAAAAATTGAATTAGATGAGATTAAACCATCTAACAGAAAATATCCATACATCAACTTTGAAATGGATAGAGAACCAGGAAAAGAAATTTTATTTGTTGAGAATTTAACAAAATCATTAAATGGAAAGAAACTTTTAAATAATATTTCAATAAATGTGCAAAATGGAGATAAAATTGCCTTTGTTGGTCCTATGGGACTTGCTAAAACAGAGTTGTTTGAAATATTAACTGACAACAGCATTCAAGAAAGCGGAGAGTTTAAATTTGGCATAACTACTTCAGTTGCATATTTTCCTAAAGATAACACATCAGAGTTTAACAAAGACATGACAATTGTTGAATGGCTTATGCAATATTCAAAAATTAAAGAAGAAACTTTTGTTAGAGGATTTTTAGGAAGAATGTTATTCTCTGGAGAAGAAGCACTTAAGAAAGTTAATGTGCTTTCTGGTGGAGAAAAAGTTCGTTGTATGCTTGCGAAAATGATGCTTTCAGGAGCTAACATTTTGATATTTGATGAGCCAACAAACCATTTAGACCTAGAGTCAATTACAGCATTAAATAATGGTCTTATAAATTACAAAGGTGTAATTTTATTTACATCGCATGACCATCAATTTGTTCAAACAATTGCTAACAGGATAATTGAAATAACACCAAATGGCCTAATAGATAGAAGAATGACTTATGACGAATATCTTGAGACAGACGCGGGAGCTAAAAAGAGAGAAATTGAAATAGACTAAATAAATTAAAAGGACAGTGAATAATATACATGTTTCACTGTTCTTTTTTTATAATATATATGGTATACTAATTGCAAGGAGAGATGAAAATGAGTGAAAAAATATATACTATCGAAGAGATAAAAGAAATGTTAAGTGAAATATTACGTGAAGAACCAGTGTATAGAGTGATACTTTTTGGTTCTTATGCTAAGTCACAAGCAACCAAACATAGTGATATTGATTTGGTTATTGATACTGATTCTAAATTGAGAGGATTTGCACTTCTAAAGCTAATATGCAGAATTCAAGAAAAATTGCAAAAAGATGTGGATGCATTTGAAAAAAATGAGATAATTGAAAAATCAAAAATAGATGAAGAGATAAAAAGAACAGGAGTTGTGGTTTATGAAAAATAAAGAATATATGTCAATAAAGAAAATGCTTGAATATATTGACAAAGCAATAAGATATACTAATGGGTGTGATTTTAACTCGTTTTCAAATAATGAAGAAAAAATTGATGCAACAATTTTTGCAATTAGTCAAATAGGAGAGCTAGTAAAAAATATAAGTACAGAAACAATGAAGGAATATAATAATGTTGAATGGGTTGTTATAAAAAATTTGAGAAATAAAATAGTTCATGATTATGAGGGAATAAAGTTGAATTTTATATGGGACATAATTACTTATGATATAAAAGAATTAAAAAAGAATTTAGAAGAAATAATTGAACAAAACAAATTTAAAATAGATGATGAAAATTCATAAGTGACAATCACCACACATACTTATAGTAACATGGAGGTAATATGATTATAAATATAAATGGCACTAATATAAATTACGAAATTTTTGGAGATGGGAAGCCGTTATTACTTCTTCATGGTTGGGGTGCGTGCATCAATTCTATGGCGCCAATTTGGCAATTTTTTAAGAACAATTTTAAGGTTTATGTTTTAGACTTTCCTATGCAAGGAAACGGTAGTGACGAACCAAAAGTTCCTTGGGGAGTGCCAGAATATTCTGAGATGGTAAGAAGTTTTATGCAAAAATTGAACATTTCAAAACCTAATGTTATTGCTCACTCATTTGGTGGTAGGGTTACAATATATTTGGCATCAAAATATAAAGATTTGTTTGATAAAATTGTTTTGGTTGATGCGGCAGGTGTAAAACCTAAACAGACTTTGAAAAAGAGATTTAAAAAGATAATGTTTAAATGTGGAAAAGCATACTTAAAAATCTTTACTCCAAAAGATAAGTTAGAAGATAAATTAAATGAGTATAGAAAAAAACATTCTTCAAGCGATTATCTAGCATTAAAATCTGATGTTATGCGAAAAACATTTGTTAATGTAATAAATTTAGATTTGACTAAAAACCTAAAAGATATAGAAAATCCAGTGCTTTTAATGTGGGGCGAAAATGATACAGATACACCACTTTATATGGCACACATAATGGAAAAAGAAATAAAGGATGCTGGATTAGTGGTATTAAAAAATGCAGGTCATTTTTCTTATATAGATGATGCAACTGAATTCAATCTGATTGTAAGCAAGTATTTAACATAGTAATTTAGGAGGTAATATTTTGGATAATCTAAGAATAGTTTTATTAGAAATTTTAAGGTTTTTGATGTCTTATGGACCGCTTATAGTGTATATGATGAATGTGCCTAGAGTGCTACATTATGCACAATTGGAAGGATACAAGAATAGAGATTTCTTTAGGTGGATTACTAAAAATCCGAGGCTAGCATTCAAACCTGCATTTGGGCAAACTATTGCAATATGTGGATTTTATATTTTAACTGCAATTTTAAATAATCTTTTTGTTTTGAAGTTTCAGGGCGATACGGCAATAGTAGTGCTATTTATCGAATATATTGCAATTCTTTTAATGTTCATCGTTATAAATTTTGTTCAAGCAATAAGGGATAAGAAGAAAAGAAAGCTCGCTAAGAAACCACTAGTGTACACAGCCAGAGCTAAAAGACTTATGTTCTGGAATCTTATTACTCTTGCTTTTTTAGAAGTTATGTTTTTAGATGAAGTAAGGCAAACGACAATTCCTGTTATGGTAGAAATGATTAGAATTGTTGCGTACAGCATTTTTACATTCTTATTACCGATAAATATGATTATTTCAAATCTTTTAGCATATCCAACAGAAAGATTTATTGGTGATATTTATATGGATTTAGCCAAATTGAAGTTAAGAAGAAAGCCGTATAAGAAACTTATAAAGATTGGTATAACAGGTAGTTATGGAAAGACAAGTACAAAATTTATTTTGAGTACGATATTGAGTGAAAAATACAATGTTCTTGCAACACCAGAAAGTTATAATACAACTATGGGAAATGTGAAGGTCATAAGAAAAATGTTGAAACCAGAGCATGAAGTTTTTATATCAGAAATGGGCGCAAGATACAGATTTGATATTCAAGAGATTTGCGATTTAGTTAGACCTAAGATTGCGATGATTACTTCTATAGGTCCTCAGCATTTAGAAACTTTTAAGAATATTGAAAATATAGTTAAGACGAAAGCGGAGTTATTAGTATCGTTACCAAGTGATGGAGTTGTATTTTTGCCGAATGATGATTCACATTGCTTAAAGTTATACAACAAAGAAAAGAGAGAAAAGTACATTTATGGAGTAAATGATAAGCATGCAGATGTTTACGCAAAGGATATTAAATTTAATGCGGATGGAATAAGTTTTACGGCTGTCACGAAAAATGGAGAAATTAAATGTGTTTCAAAGTTGTTAGGCGAGCATAATATTCAAAATATTCTTGGATGTATTGCAATTGCAGTTTATTTAGGTCTTTCGAATGAACAAATTGCAAATGGTGTTAAAAAGTTAGAGCCTATTCCTCATAGATTACAATTGCTTCCTAGTTCAAATGGTTCAATTGTTATAGATGATGCGTTTAATTCTAATCCGGTTGGTAGCAAGGCTGCTTTAGATGTTATTAAAAAGTTTGATGGCAGAAAGATTATCATTACTCCAGGAATGGTGGAGCTCGGAAATGAAGAGTACAAATATAACAAAGAGTTTGGAAGAAATATGGCGTCAGTTGTTGATATTGCTATTTTAGTTGGTGTTAAGAGAAGTAATGCAATAGTAGAAGGATTAAGAGAAGGAAAGTTTAATGACCAAAATATTTTTGTTGTAGATAATTTAGATAATGCTAGTAAGAAGTTACAAGAGATTACTAAAGCGGGCGATGTTATTTTGTTTGAAAATGATTTACCAGATAATTATGACGAAAAATAGTTAATAAAAGTTAATTTGTGCAAAACGGGCAGAGCACAGTTACTCTATGTGAAATCGAAATATTGATTAATAAAGGAGATTTGTGTTATGAAGAAGATAGGTGTTATTTTTGGTGGCGTTACATGTGAACATGATGTTTCAATAGTTACAGGTATTCAGTTGATTAATAATATAGACAAATCAAAGTATGAAGTTTATCCAATATATATTCATTCTGATGGTGAATGGTATGTTGACGATAAACTTGTGGATACAAATATTTATGCTGAATTTGATAAACACAAAAATAATCTTGGCATGGGATGCATTATGCCAAATAAGCCAGGAATAGTGATGAAAAATAAAGGTCTTATTAATAAAGAAAATTTCATCAAACTTGATTGCGTTATTCCTGCAATGCATGGAATGAATGGCGAAGATGGTAGTGTTCAAGGATTATTAGAGCTCGCAAACATTCCGTATACTTCTTCTGGAATATTAGGAGCCAGTGTTGGCATGGACAAAATTTTAATGAAGAAAGTTTTCGAGGCACACGATATTCCTGTACTTCCATATACATATTTTTTACGTAGCGAATGGCAAAAAGATAACGATAAAATCTTGGAGGAGATAGAGAATAAGATTCAATATCCAATGTTTGTTAAGCCTTCTAATTTAGGCTCTAGTATAGGAATTAGCAAGGCAAAAGATAGAGATAGTTTAAAAGAAGCCATCGAAGTTGCCATTGCTTTTGATGAGAGAATTATTGTAGAAAAGGGATTAGAAGATTTGAAAGAAATAAATTGTTCAGCACTTGGAAGAGCTGATGATGTTGTTGCTTCTACAACTGAACAACCGGTTAGTTGGAAAGAATTTTTGACATTTGATGAAAAATATTTATCTGGTGGCAAAGGTTCTAAAACTTCAAACGGCGCAAAGAATGGAATGGCTTCTATGTCTAGAAAAGTGCCAGCAGATATTACAAAGGAGCAAGATAAAGAAGTTAAAGATTTGACAATAAGAGCTTTTAAAGCATTGAATTCAAAGGGCGTAGTTAGAATAGACTTTTTGATAGACAATTCTGATGGCAAGGTATATGTTAACGAGATAAACACAATTCCAGGTTCATTCGCTTTTTATTTATGGGAACATGATGGAATGAGTTATTCAAAGTTGATAGATAAATTAATAGAAATTGCAGAAAAGGAAAATGCAGAAAAGAATAAAAATAATTATACATATAAATCAAATATAGTTGGAAAATTTGGCGGAGGAGTAAAGAATCCAGTTAAGTAGTTTTAGGAGAATGATATGAAAATAAAAGTAATCGGAACACAGATATATGATGAACATGAAGAAAAAGTTATACAAGAATATGAGAATGCAGTAATTGAGATTAAAGATGTTTTAAAGATAAAATATGATGGTGGAGAAATTATATTTGACAAACTTTCAAATGTCGTTACGTTAAATAATGGTGGAAATGAGATTATTATAGAACTTAATAAAGAAAAAATTTTAACTTACAATACACCTTATGGTATAATATCTATGAAAACTTATGGTGAAGAAATTATAGTTGAGGAAAATCCGTTTAGGGTAATGATAAAATATAAAATTGAGCTTAACGGAACATCAGCATATAAAAATATTGCAGAAATTATTGCAATCGATTCTAATGATTAAATGTAGTAGGAGGAATACAAATGAAAAAGTTTTTATGCTTGTGTGTGGTAGTAATTACTTGTTTGATAATGTCAAAAACTTATGCGAGTACCACTATTTTTTATGATACTAGAGGAACTAAATATGAAGGTGTTGTTGAGAGAATTGCTAGGTTAAATATTATCAATGGAATAAGCAATACAACTTATGCACCAAACAAAAGTGTTACAAGAGCTGAACTTGCAAAGATAATTGTAAAGATGAGGGGAATAGAGCATTATGCGGAGGGCGTTGAATACAAAAAAGTGTTTTCAGATGTTAAGAAGACAGATTGGTATTATCCTTACGTTGTTGTTGCGTCAGATTTAGATTTATTAAATGGCTATTCAGATGGAACATTTAAACCGAATAAGGAAGTTACATACGCAGAGCTTATCGCAATTTTGCTTAGAAATTTGGGTTACACTAGATTAAGTGAGCAAAGTTCAAACGGTTGGTATTGGAACTATGTTGTGAAAATGCGTGAAATTGAACTAAACGATAATGTTGGTGAATTTGATTACGAAAAGCCAGCAAAACGTGGCGATGTGGCAATGTTTGTTTGGAATGCTCTTATAACAAATAGATGGGCTATAGAGAGTGAAAACGAGTCTACAGGTTTTACTTATACATATTCTGAATCGACACCGCTTGAAACTTTCTTTGATGAGTATAGTTTCTTAGACAATGCACCTGTTCTTGCAATTGGTGGGTATGATAGCAATCCTATGGTAGTAACTACAAAAGGTGCATATA
>CAUGFN010000024.1:0-20705 GCA_959598745.1 uncultured Eubacteriales bacterium | reverse complement strand
TAAATTAACTCGTTATGCATGTTATCTAATAGCACAAAATGGTGATAGTAGAAAAATGAACACATGAATATTTTTAGCTAAATTGCATATATTTATATTGATGTACGTAAAAAAGTACGGTATAATAGCATTAGGTAGTATGAAGTATCGTTAAAAAGTTGAGGAATTTAAGTGCGTAAACACAATCTATTTTTGTAAGGAGGGATTGATATGACAAATACAAATATAACAAATTTTCGTAAAAATATATATGAGTTGCTTGAAACAACAATAAAATACAATGAACCTATAAATGTTTCAACAAAAAATGGTAATGCAGTGGTAATATCGGAGGAGGATTATAACAATCTTATGGAAACACTATATATTTCTTCTGTACCAGGCTTGAAGGATGAGATAATAAAAAGAGGTAATGCGCCTGATGAAGATTTTGTAAATGAAGATGAGGTGGATTGGGACTAATGTACACTATTCAATATAACAAAAATGTCTTAAAAGAGATACAGAAACTAAAGGAAAACAAATTGGCAGAAAAGGCACATAAACTTATAGAAATAATAAAAATAAATCCTTATCAAACGCCACCTCCATATGAAAAGCTAGTTGGCGATTTGGAATCGTATTATTCACGCAGAATAAATTTGCAACATAGACTTGTTTATCAGGTGATAGAAGACGAGAAAAAAGTAAGAATACTAAGTGCATGGTCACATTATGAAAATATGTAAATCGACTTTTGTTGAATTTTTTTATATTTTATAGTATACTTTTGTTTGGTAGTAAAAAAGAGACATAGTAGTGACCTTTTTGTTTTTTAAAAGTAACAAATAGGGTTAGTTCTAGTCTGTTATATAAAAAGTTATGAGGTGAAAAAATGGCAAAACCAATTGTAGCACTTATTGGAAGACCAAATGTAGGCAAATCTACATTTTTTAATTACATAGTAGGAGAGAGAAAATCAATCGTAGAAGATACACCTGGCGTTACTAGAGACAGAGTGTATGCAGACACGGAGTGGAGAGGAAGAAAGTTTACTTTGATTGATACGGGAGGTATCGAGCCAAAGTCTACTGATGAAATTCTTGTTCAAATGAAAAGACAAGCACAAATAGCTATGGAAACAGCTGATGTTATTATATTTTTAACTGATATAAAGCAAGGCGTTACAGCTGCAGACCACGAAGTGGCAACCATGCTTAGAAAGACTGGTAAGCCTATTGTTTTAGTTTGCAATAAAGCAGATAGAATAGGTGATGCACCAGCTGAATTATATGAATTTTATAATCTTGGACTTGGTGAGCCATATCCAGTATCAGCTTTGAATCAACTTGGAACAGGCGAAGTTCTAGATGCTGTTTATAATTCTTTTCCAGAAGAAACAAGTATCGATGATGATGACGAATATATCAGAGTTGCAGTTATAGGCAAGCCTAATGCTGGTAAATCTTCTTTGATTAACAAAATTTTAGGTGAAGAGAGACTTATTGTTTCAAATATTGCTGGAACAACTAGAGACGCAATAGATACTCCTTTTGAAAACGAATATGGAAAGTATATTTTTATTGATACAGCTGGTATTAGAAGAAAGAGCAAAATAGAAGAAGATATTGAAAAATATAGTATTATTCGTGCTAAAGCTGCTATAGATAATGCTCATGTTTGCATATTAGTAATTGATGCAACTGAGGGTGTTACAGATCAAGATACAAAAATAGCTGGTGAAGCCCATGAAGCTGGAAAAGGTGTTATTATACTAGTTAATAAATGGGATGCTGTTGAAAAAGAAAATGGCACATTGGAAGCATATAAGAGAGATGTATATACAAAACTTGCATATATGACATATGCTCCAATTATATTTGTTTCAGCACTTACGGGTCAAAGAGTTGATAAAATTTTTCCTCTTATAAATTCTGTAAATGAACAAAATGCTAGAAGAATAACAACTGGAATGCTAAATGATGTTATGAATGAGGCTGTTACTATGGTTCAACCGCCTAGTGACAAAGGTAGAAGATTAAAGATATATTATGCGACACAAGTATCTACACGCCCTCCAACATTTGCAGTATTTTGTAATAGTGCAAAGTTATTCCATTTTTCATATCAAAGATACATTGAAAACCAAATCAGAAAAAATTTCGGAGGCCTAGAGGGAACACCAGTTAGAATTTTAGTTAGAGAAAAGAAGAAAGAAGATTTATAAAATCTAATATAAAAAATATAGAAGATATACAAAGGAGGAATTTTTATGATATGGCAACTAATTGTTATAGCCATGGTAGGATATTTAATTGGTAGCGTAAATTTATCAATTATTTTAAGCAAACTTATGGGAAAAGGAGATATTAGAGAGCAGGGCAGTGGAAATGCCGGAACAACGAATACGTTAAGAGTCCTTGGAAAAGGTCCAGCCACTTTAGTATTGATATTTGATATTTGTAAGGCAGTAATTGCAATATTGCTTGCAAAAGGAATATTTGCTATTTCAGGTGTAGAAATGCTTACGTTGCTTGGAGATACAACTACTTTCAATGTTACATATGAACTAGGTATATTGCTTGCAGCACTTGGCGCAATACTTGGACATAATTACCCTATTTATTATGGTTTCAAAGGTGGAAAAGGTATTGCAACATCACTTGGAGCATTGTTAATGATAGAATGGCAAATCGGACTTGTATGTTTAGTATTTGCATTAGTTCTTATGATATCTTCAAGAATGGTTTCACTTGGTTCAATATGTGCAGCAATACTTTATCCTGTACTTGTTTGGATAATGGGAAGCGCATTTGGAACATCATTTAAGGCAAGAATGATTTATACTATATTTGCTGTATTAGTTGCAGCACTTGCGATATATAGACATAGAACTAATATAACAAGACTTTTAAATGGTACAGAAAACAAGCTTTGGAAGACTAAAGCTGAAAAGTTAGCAGAAATGTCTAAAAATTCAGAAGAAACAAAATAAAAACTCCATGGCATATATAAAACGTGCAGAAAGGATGATTTTATGAGTAAAATAGCAGTTATAGGTAGCGGTAGCTGGGGAGTAGCGTTAGCTATGGTTTTAGACAGAAATGGTCACGAGGTTAAATTATGGTCATACAACAAAGAAGAGGCTGAGCTAATAAACAATGAGCATAAATGCAAATTCTTGCCAAACATTATAGTTCCCTCTTCAATCAAATGTTTTACAGATTTAGAAGAAAGCATAAAAGATACTGAAATTATTTTAATAGTTACTCCATCTAAAGCAATTAGGGCAACACTTAATAACATGAAACCATTTGTTACAAAAAATCAAAGTTTTGTTTTATGTTCAAAAGGTATGGAACCCGACACACAAATGGTTTATACACAGGTTATAAAAGAGATAATGCCAAATAATATTGTTTCAGCACTATCTGGCCCAAGCCACGCAGAAGAAGTATCAACAAATATTCCTACAGCACTTGTAATTGCCTCTGAAAGCGACGAAATGGCACTAAATTTACAAGATATCTTTATGAATGATAAATTACGTGTATACACAAATGATGATATGCTAGGCGTCGAAATGGGAGGCTCACTAAAAAATATAATCGCACTTGCTTGTGGAATAGCAATGGGACTTGGCTATGGAGATAACACAATAGCAGCTCTAATAACTAGAGGAATAGCAGAAATAGCAAGGCTTGGTGTTGAGGCCGGAGCCAAAAGAGAAACATTTTATGGCTTAACTGGAGTAGGAGATCTATTTGTTACTTGTTCTAGTAAACATAGTAGAAATAGACAAGCTGGGATTCTAATAGGACAAGGAAAAAGCGTAGATGAAGCAGTAAAAGAAGTTGGCATGGTAGTAGAAGGAATATATGCTGTTGATGGTGCATATGCATTAGCAAGAAAATACAGTGTAGGCACACCAATAATAGATGTTATGTATGCAATTATACATAACGGAAAATCCCCTGTAGAAGCAACAGCTGAGTTAATGACAAGAGGAAGAAAGAAAGAATTTTAAACATAAAACACCCCAAAACTTTTAGATGGGATACTATCTAGTGTTTTGGGGCATTTTGATTTTAATTTAATAATTCATCCAATATAACAATTTAACAAGTTCATTTATATTTTCATTAGTAACCTTAACACTATTGTAATGCTTAATAGAAACTAATGCCTCGATTTTATAATCTTCTATATTGTCGACAAGTGTAGCAAGCATACAAATACTATCTAAAGGCTTTTGAAAGATGGAAGTCCATCTAAAGGCTCCCTCTTCAATTTGCATATCCTTATTATAATAACTACTTAAAAACCTATTAAGCTCACATGGCTTTTCTGCAAGCAAAGTAACAATAATATCATTCATAAGCTACACCTCTTAAACTAATTATACATCTTGCAATTAACATAAACAAATGTAAATATTGGTTATTTTGTATATTGAAATACATAAAAAAAGAGTATATAATGTCTGTATATTTAAAAAATCTAAGAAAGAGGGGAATTTTATAATGAAAAACAAAGCAATTACGCCAAGAAATGAAGACTTTGCTAAATGGTATGATGATATCATTAAAGCAGCTAGACTCGCAACATATTCAAGTGTTAAAGGATGCGTAATTCTAGAACCCAATGGGTATGCTATATGGGAAAACATACAAAGGGTAATGGATGGTATGTTTAAAGAAACAGGGCATCAAAATGTAAATATGCCAGTTTTTATCCCAGAAAGCTTATTAAAGAAAGAAGCTGAACATGTAGAAGGCTTTGCACCAGAGGTTGCATGGATTACTCATGGGGGAAATAACGAACTAGAAGAAAGGCTTTGTTTTAGACCCACATCAGAGACTTTGTTCAGTGAATATTATGCAAATACGGTTAAATCATATAGAGATTTACCAAAACTATATAATCAATGGGTTAATGTTGTTAGATGGGAAAAAGAAACAAGACCATTTTTGCGTTCTAGAGAATTTTTATGGCAAGAAGGTCATACAATTCATGAAACAGCAAAAGAGGCAGAGGAAGAAACTCTTAGAATGCTTATGGTATATAAGAAATTCTTTACAGATTATCTTGCAATCCCAGCAGTTGTTGGTCAAAAAACAGAAAAAGAAAAATTTGCAGGAGCCGAATATACATACACAGTTGAAGCTTTAATGTATAATGGTGTTTCTCTTCAAAGTGGCACATCACATTATTTTGGGCAAAAATTTAGTAAGCCATTCAATATAACATTTAGCAATAGAAATAATGAACTTGAAAATCCTTATCAAACATCTTGGGGAACAACTACAAGAATGATTGGTGCTCTAATAATGGTTCATAGTGATGACAACGGACTAGTACTTCCACCAAGAATTGCTCCAAGACAAGTTGTTATAATTCCAATAGGTTCAGATGAAAAAGTTATAGCTAAAACAGAAGAAATCTTATCTAGTCTAAAACAAGCTGGAATTACTGCATATGCAGACTACTCAGAGAAATCACCAGGATTCAAATTTGCTGAAGCCGAAACAAATGGTATACCAGTTAGAATAGAAGTTGGTCCAAAAGATTTAGAAGCAGGAAAGCTTGTTGTTGCAAGAAGAGACACTAGAGAAAAGATGGATATTTCACTAGATACAGACATTGTTACATATGTAAAAGATTTAATGGAGAAGATTCAATCAAATCTATTAGAAACAGCTACAAAGAGAAGAGATGCACTTACATTTACAGCCAAAACAATGGATGATGTAAAACACATAATGGAAACACAACCAGGCTTTGTAAAAGCAATGTGGTGTGGCGACACAGAGTGTGAGCTAAAGATGAAAGAAATTAGAGGTACAAAATCTAGATGTATTCCATTTAAAGAGGAGCAAGAACATATATCTGATACTTGCGTATGCTGTGGAAAACCAGCAAAAACAATGGTTATATGGGGGATACAGTATTAAGAGGAGGATTAAAATGGAGAGAACTTATATAAAAGATATTAAAGTAGGAGAAACTAATAAAGTAAAAGGGTTTATCGAGAACATAAGAGATAAAAAAACTATGGCTTTTATAGTTGTAAGAGATATTACAGGAAAACTTCAAGTTACAATAGAAAAAGAAAAGTTTCCTGAAATCGCAAAAGAAATCGAAGGAGTGCTTCCACACAGTGTAATAACAGTAGAGGGACCTGTAGTAGCAAACGAATTCGTAAAAATGGGTGGAGTAGAGATGCTTCCTGAAAAACTAACAGTAGAATCAAGAGCAGAAGCACTTCCATTAGGTCCAGATGCTAACATCGATACAAGATTAGATTACAGATGGATTGATTTAAGAACAGAAAAAAATCAATTGATGTTTGAAATGCAAACAGAACTTGTAAAAGCATTTAGAGAATTTTGTTTAGAAAGAAACTTCATAGAAATACATACACCAAAGTTAATAGCTACAGCAAGTGAAAGTGGAGCAGATGTATTTGAGCTTGATTACTTTGATGGTAAAGCTTATCTTGCACAAAGCCCACAATTCTACAAACAAATGGCTATGGCTTCAGGATTTGAAAGAATATTCGAGTCGGGTCCAGTATTTAGAGCTGAAAAATCCAATACTAACAAACACGCAACAGAATTTACTGGTTTCGACCTAGAGATTAGTTATATCGAATCATATGAAGACATAATGAAATTCGAAGAAGAAATGCTTGCATATGCACTTGAAAAAGTTCATGCAAAATATGGTGAGAAATGCAAAGAAATATTCGGAAAAGAAATTGTTGTTCCAACACTTCCTTTCCCAAGAATCAAACTTGCAGATTTATATGCAGAGCTAAAAGAAATGTATGGCTTCGAAGTTCCTGCTTCCGAAATGAACGATTTAACAACAGAAGCAGAAAGACTATGCAAAAAATATGCAATGGATAAATATGGTCACGAATTCTTATTTGTTACAGATTATCCAAAGGATAAGAGAGCATTTTATCATATGAGAAAAGATGGAATTCCACAAGGATACGACTTAATTTGGAGCGGTGTTGAGATTACAACTGGTGCACAAAGAGAACATAGATACGATGTATTAAAAGCACAAGCAGAAGAAAAAGGGCTAGATAAAGATGTTAAATTCTATCTAGAATTCTTCAAATATGGTTGTCCTCCACATGGTGGATTTGGTCTTGGAGTAGATAGACTTACAATGATATTAACAGACTATACAATAAAAGAAGTAGAGTTCTTATTTAGAGGACCAAATAGATTAACTCCATAGTTTAATAAAAACTAGAAGAGGGAAGAAAAGTCCCTCTTCATTTTATTTCTTGACATAACCTCAAAATGGTTTTAAAATTGATGATGGAGTAAGTCAGATAATCGCTGGTGCTCATTTGAGGCACGAGAGGAAAGTCCGGGCTCCATAGAGCAGGGTGCCAGCTAACGGCTGGTGGAGGTAACTCTAAGGAAAGTGCAACAGAAATAAACCGCCAATTTTATTGGCAAGGATGGAAAGGCAGGGTAAGAGCCTACCAGTAGCATGGAGACATGCTAGCTATGTAAACCCCACCTGGAGCAACGTTTCGAAGGATTAAGGCTGCTCGTCGACCTTTGATTGTACGGCTTGAGGCATATAGCGATATATGTCCTAGATAAATGATTATCTAATACAGAACCCGGCTTACAGATTTGCTTTATATATGAAAAAACTAGCTTTATCGGCTAGTTTTTTCATTTTCAAATTATTCGTAATCTTCAAATGTTGCAATCAACTCTTCCATTGCTTCTACATTAGAACCAATGTCGTCATATTTTACATAGACATCAAGCATCTTAGGAAGAGACATATAGTATTCGTAGGTAACGGCAAAGTCTTCATCGATATCTTCAGAGAAGTAGCATTTCCAATTTGGAAATAACTCTTCTACAGAGATATTATTAAGAAAACAATACTCACCTAATAACAAATGTCCTAATTCGTGAAAGAAGTATCTTTCAAACATAGAACAAAGGCCATCGGTTTCGTAGTCTACAATAAACATGATGTTTCTATCGAATGCATATGCCTTGTTAGAAGAGTCAATATTCTCATCGTACTCCGTATCTAAGAAAATTTGAGTAATTACTTTAGTTTCGGGGGTAGAGTCAATGAGTCTAATTGTATCATCTAACATTTCCTTTGGAACATTGTCAGAATAATAAATTTGAATGTCACCTTCTTGAATAAAATTTGGAAACCGAGTCGCCATATACGGAACATTTTCCTCATAAAGTCTCAATTTTCCATCGCTATAGTGTGGAATATCAAAAGATGTCTCAGAAGCTTCTGTAGTCTTTACAGTTTCCAGTGTAAATTTTTCAATCTCTGTTTCTTGGATGAAAGATTCTGTATTCGTTCCTTGCTCTTTACATGCAATGTTGTTGCACGTAGCCAAATTGGTACAAGAAGATAGTATTGCCAAGAGTCCAAGCGTAAAATATGCAAAGAAAAACTTTTTCATAATGAACAAGCTCCTTAAAAGTAGTTGATATACACAAATTATACCATAATTTGCATAATTTGTAAACAGTATGAGGAATCCTCCTTAAATCGTTGATTATGTGTACTTATTATGGTATAATATACCTAATGGTGAATAATTTTTCACATACGATTACATCATTGACCGCACATTTATGTTTTTATTACATAAGTTAGTTTGGAACAATATTCAACGATTTTGTTAGACTACTTACATATTAAGTAGTAGGAGGGGATTATATGAATTGTAATAAATTTATTATTATTTTAATTGCTGTCTGTATATGCATTTCGATTGGAACAATAAGTTTTGCAAAAGTGGTTACTGTAACAGGAGGTTCAACCTCACACTTATGTTCTAGTTCTGGAGGCAGTTGGGGACAATATACATCAAGCTTACATGCATATAGGTGTTCAGTATGTAATCAAATTCAAAAAACCGAGTCTCATGTATTTTCAGGAAATAGTTGCATGGTTTGTGGATATACTAAAGCTTCTGTAAGTACGTCAACACCAAAAGTAACGCCTACACCAACACCAAAAGTAACTGGTCACTTATGTAGTAATTATATAGGAGATTGGGAACAATATTCAGCAACACTGCATGCAAAGAAGTGTACCAAATGTAATCAAATTCAAAAAACAGAAGCACATTCATTCAGCGGAAATCGCTGTTCAGTTTGTGGATATACAAAGACTTTAGAAGATACCACAACACCTATACCTAAACATGTATGTTTTGCAAAAGCTAATGATAAATGGTATAGCAATGGTAGTCAGCATTGGAAAAAATGTACCGTTTGTGGAAAAAATATAGTGAATAAAGGAAACCATACTCCTAAATATGGGCCATATGTCGGTTGGGAAGCAGATGATAAGTATCACTGGCAAGAATGTAGCATATGTGGAAAAACATATAATAAGACTGCTCATTCAAAAGGAAAAATTGATCCTTCTAAGTGTGGACCTTGTGGATATGTACTATCGGTTGCAACACCAACTCCTCATAAATGTATTGCAAAAAGTTGGTCTGGAAAATATGCAGGATGGGATGCAGATAAAAATCAACATTGGGAAATATGCTCTATATGTGGAAAGAAGATGAATATACACAATCACAATGTTACGAATGGTAAATGTACTACTTGTGGATATATTATAGTATCAGCTAGTCATAAATGTGTTGCAAAAAATTGGTCTGGTAAATACAAAGGATGGGATGCAGATAAAAATCAACATTGGGAAATATGTGCTACATGTGGAAAAAAGATGAACATACACGATCATAACTTTACTGATGGTAAATGTGGTGCTTGTGGGTATACAAAAACAAAAGAAATTTTAACATCTATTTTACATACGCATGTTTATGATACTCCAGTTGCATTAACTCGAGAGGAAAAAATTAAATATAATATACCGGAAGATTCATATCTTTATTATTGGATGTATTGTTCATGTAAAAAAGCAAAAAGATCAACTTACGCTAAAGTAATTAAAAACTATTCTGATTATAAAGATGGAGAAGGATATGTAGATGAAGATATTAAAGCTTTGCTAAAGGCAAAAAGTGAAAAAAGCGGTATACCATATGAATATTTATTAGGTACATTCCTAAGAGAAAATACAAAAGATGGTACAATGTGGTTCGGTGAAACATGGGTAAAAAGCTGTGTTAATAAATGGAATGAAGGAAATCATACTGACTTAAATAATTTTTTCGCAGGATATTTTGGAAGTGATAAGAAGTTTACAGCAATAGTTAATGGAGAAGAAATAGAAATTACACCAGAAATACTTGCAAAGAACCCAGAACTTTTATTTAACATAAATGTTGCTCTGGAGCTAGCTGTGGCACATCTAAAATCGGAAATTGCAAAAATACCAGCATCGATTACAGATACAGAAGAAAGACTTAGAGTATTGACTGCCCTTTATGGTGGTACTACAGAAAGAAAAAATTGGACAGCAGAAGAGAATAAAATAGCGGAAGAATGGACAGAGGCTTATTATCAGACTGCTATGATTGTAGGCACACTTGAAAAAGCAAATATAAGCTTTACAGATCCAGGTGTTGGTGCATTCTATTGTTATTTAAATAATAAAGCAATTGGTGGTAATTATAGTAGGTTTAAAATAGCTTACATTAATGGCTCAGAAGTATATGTCCAAAATAATGAAATTTCGTATACTCAGTCAGATTATGAAGCTTGTAAAAAAATTATGGAACAATATGAATCACTAATAAAATAAGATATTAAGTAAAAGTCCGCTTACAAATAAAATGCAAGTGGGCTTTTACTATTTTAATATTTGTTCCATGTCATTTGGAATAGGAGATATAATTTCAACTTTTACATTAGATATAGGATGAATAAATGTCATCTTGTAAGCGTGCAGAGCTTGTCTAGTTATCAAATTTGTTTCTAATCCATATAATGTGTCACCTAAAATAGAATGTCCAATATAAGCTAAATGTACGCGAATTTGATGTGTCCTACCTGTTTCTAATTTTAAATGTAGTAAAGAGAGGTCTTTTTGAGCAAAATATTTTGTAACTTCATAATGGGTAATAGCAGTTTGTCCCTCTTCATTTATTTCTCGCTCCATTATACTTCCATCTTTTCTGGCAATTGGAGCATTTATAGTACCTTTTGTATTTTCTAATTTACCAAGTACTATTGCGAAGTATTCTTTATTGATAGTTTTGTCTTTTATCATCAATTCTTGAATATATTCATTTTTGGCAAATAAGACGATACCAGAAGTATCTCTGTCTAATCGATTGATTGCACGGATTTTCTTTTTATTATTCAAATAATATTTAACACCATTTGCAAGTGTATTATTAGGATGATATGAAGAGGGATGAACAACTGTTCCAAATGGCTTATTTATTGCCAAAAAGTATTCATCTTCATATAATATCTCTAAATCCATTTGCTGTGGAAGAATATTATCTTCTTCTTCAAAGTCGATATTTACTTCTATTTCATCATTTAAGCGGACAATATAGCTCGAAAAAACACTTGTTCTATTTACTAGAATTTTGCCATTCATTTTTAATTTATTAAGCAATCTAGATGAAACATTTAGCTTATCTCTTAGAATATTTCCAACCTTTTTCCCATCATCTTCTTTTAAAACAGTATATGTTAGTTTAATTGTAATCACCTCTGTGCAAACCATTATATCGTTACTATTCAGGCTTATATATTTTATCTTCGCAAAAGTTTTCATTTTAGTCGCTCAAACAGTCCTCGACTTTTGTAAAAACAAAAGTCTGCGGAACTCGCTTTATAAAATGAAATTCTTTTACTCGAACATATATAAGCCTGAATAGTAACATTATATCTCAGCTAAGTAATGATATCAATAAAAAAAGCTTGACAAGTTACATAATGCAGTTATATAATCTGCATGGAAAATCAAAATATTTTTAGGAGGAAAGTCGTATGTATGTCATGTACCCGCGCAAACCCCATTACTATGGTCCTCAAAAGAGAGTATACTGGATAGTATATACCGGAGGACCTTGTTCAGGAAAGTCTACAACACTTGCCAAAGCAGAACGTGACCTAACGGACAAAGGCTACAAGGTATTCACTATCTCTGAAACAGCGACAAGACTTATAACAGCCGGCATTTCGCTTGAAGCAAATCCTGGCGTTAATAATGTACAAGTCGGAGATTTTCAGCGGTACATTGCCAGAGAACAGGTTCTCTTCGAAACAATAGTTGAAGATGCTATTGAAAAGACGAACTATTCTGACATCGTTGTACTTTGCGATCGTGGCCTTATTGATGGCGAGGCTTATGTCGATCAAGAAGAGTTCAAGAAAATTCTCGAAGAACTCGGAACTTGTGAAGCAGAAGCCAAATCCTCCTATGATGGAGTTATTCACCTTGTTACAGCGGCAGAAGGTGCTGAAAAGTATTATACGCTTTCAAATAACAAGGCACGCAAAGAAACCCCTGAAGAAGCTCGCAGACTTGACAGCAAGACACTCAATGTCTGGATGGACCATCCGCACTTTACGGTAATTGACAACAGCACTGGCTTTTCTAAAAAAGTGACTAGAGCTATGGAAGCTTTGTATTCCATGCTCGGTGTTCCGATTCCGATTGATGTCTATAAAAGATATCTTGTCAAAATGCCGGACATTGAAATGTTAGAAAAGAACTTCAACTCAAAAAAAATTGATGTTCTCCGCACTTACCTCGTAAATAAGGATAACTCTAACGAAAGAAGTGTTGTTCAGCGGGGACACGATGGTGAGTATGCATTCTACTATATGGAGAAAAAACACTTCAAGGGATACGACAAAATCGAAGTTGAACGCAAACTCACAAATCTAAGCGAATATAACGAGTTAATCATTAAAGAAGCTGACAGAAGCCTTACCCCGATTAAAAAAACTCGTTACTGCTTCATGTGGGACAACAAGTACTACGAACTGGATATTCTTCCTCAGTGGACCGACAGAGCAATTCTCAAAATTCAGTATACGAAGCAAGAAAAAAAACAGGAAAATAGTACTGCAGATGTGCCAAATTTCCTGACTGTAATTGAAGAAATTACAAACGACAAGAGCTATACGAATTATTCGCTTGCTCATAACATCTGATTTCCAAAAAGCATAGGATTGAGATTATCTCTTCCTATGCTTTTTGGATTTTAACTATAACATTAGACAAGTTTTTTGAATAATATATTATGAAAAGGAGGTGGATTATAGGTATGTGTGCTAATTGTAGTAACAACAACTTAATGGGGACAAATAATTCAAATGGTGTAGGTCTATTTATAGAAAACGGAAATATGCCAGTATTAGGTACATTCAGTAGTGAAATGCCGACAAATGTATTAGGTAATAATTCTACTTCATGTGGTTGCAACAATACATGTAACTGCAATGGATGTGCAAATAATAATACATGTTCATGCAACTGTAATGGAAATAATAATTCATGTAATAACAACCTAGGGAACAATAACACAGCAACACTTGGAGCTAATGTAACCTCTAATAATCTGCAAAGAAATTTAAGAAACTTTATAGGAAGAAGATGTACATGTGAGTTTAATATATGCGGAACTTGCTTTAAAAGAACAGGTGTTTTATCTTGCGTCGGAAATGACTTTATAACCCTAGCCGGAGCGAACAACAGTAATTGTATGCTTTGCAATACAGATGGTCTTTCGTTTGTAACTATTCATAATTGTAATGGTTAAATAGTATGAAGATTGGCTTTGTGCTCTTATAAAAATACACACGGCCAATCTTTAATTTTTCCTTGAATGTAAAGCTAATTCGTTATATAATCGAGGAGAATTATATAAAAAAGGAGATGCATTATTTATGAGTTTTGTTGATGCAATAAAAGAAAAAGCAAAAAATTCAATTAAAACTATTGTACTTCCAGAAAGTACAGACATTAGAGTATTAGAGGCTGCTAGAAAAGTTACAGATGAAGGATTTGCAAAAGTAGTTTTAGTAGGAGATAGAAAAGAGCTAGAAAACATTGCTGGTAATATAGATATATCAGATATTAAAGTTATAAATCCTACTGAATCAGAAAAATTTGAAGAATATGCAAATGCTTTTTATGAGCTTAGAAAAGCTAAAGGAATGACTTTAGAAAAAGCTCATGAAACATTAAAACATAATATATATTTTGGTACAATGATGGTTAAACAAGGTGACGCTGATGGTTTAGTTGCAGGTAGTGTTTGTTCAACAGCAGATACATTAAGACCAGCACTTCAAATATTAAAAACAGCACCTGGTGTTAAACTAGTTTCATCTTTCTTTATTATGAATGTTCCTAACTGTGAACTTGGTGAAGAGGGAATGTTCTTATTCTCAGATTGCGGATTGAATGTTAATCCAAATGAGGAAGAATTATCTGAAATAGCTATTTCTTCAGCAAAAAGTTGGACAAAGCTTACAGGAAAAGAGCCAAGAATATCTATGCTTTCATATTCAACAATGGGAAGTGCACCACTTACAGATATGACATCAAAAGTTATAAATGCTACAAAGCTAGTTAAAGAAAAAATGCCAGATTTATTAGTAGATGGAGAAATGCAAGCTGATGCTTCAATTGTTCCATCTGTAGGAAGCAAAAAAGCTCCAGATAGCAAAGTTGCTGGTAAGGCAAATGTTTTAATATTCCCAGATTTAAATGCTGGTAATATTGGATATAAACTTGTTGAAAGACTTGCTAAGGCAGAAGCTTATGGACCTGTTACACAAGGTATAGCAAAACCAGTTAATGATTTAAGCAGAGGATGCAAATCAGATGATATTGTTGGTGTAGTTGCTATTACAGCTGTACAAGCACAAGAATAATATAATAATCAGTAATTTAGGAGGAATTAAAAAATGAAAATATTAGTAGTAAACTGTGGAAGTTCATCATTAAAATATCAGTTAATCGATACAGATACTGACAAAATCTTAGCAAAAGGCAGATGCGATAGAATAGGTGCTAGAGAGGGCGAAATCGGTTCACCTTTTATAGAATATAAAGGACCAGATGGAAAGAAAGTAATCGAAGAATTGCCACTTAGAGACCATGTAGAAGCATTCGAAAATGTAGTAAGATATTTAACAAATCCTGAGATTGGAGCAGTAAAAGACTTATCTGAAGTTTCAGCAATCGGACATAGAATAGTAAATGGTGGACCATTCTTTAAAGAATCAACACTAGTTACAGATGAAGTATTAAAAACATTCAAAGAAAAATCAATACCATATGCACCACTTCATAACCCAGCAGCATTACAAGGAATAGACGCTTGTCTTAAAACAATGCCTGGTATACCAGAAGTACTCGTATTTGATACAACATTCCATCAAACAATGCCGGAAAAAGCATATATGTATGCTATCCCAAGAGAATATTATGATAAATATGGAATAAGAAGATACGGTGCACACGGAATGTCACATCAATATGTAACAGAAGAAGCATCAAGACTTACTAAAATTCCACAAGACAAACTTAATATGATATCTTGTCACTTAGGTAACGGTTCAAGCATAGCAGCTGTAAAAAACGGAAAATGCGTAGATACATCAATGGGCTTTACACCACTTGAAGGTTTAGCAATGGGAACAAGAAGCGGTGATTTAGATCCAGCAATACTTGAATTTGTAATGGAAAGAGAAAATATCACAATAAATGAAATGCTACAAATCTTAAATAAAAAGTCAGGTTTGCTTGCTGTTTCTGGTCAAACAGGTGATGTAAGAGACCTAAGAAAATTAAGAGATGAAGGAAACGAAAGAGCAAAACTAGCACTTGATATTTTATGCTATAGAGTTAGAAAATACATAGGTGCATACATGGCAGTATTAGGACATGTAGATTGCATTACATTTGAAGGTGGAATAGGAGAACACAATCCAGATGTAGTAAGAGCATGTGTAGAAGGATTAGAAGAATACGGCATAGTACTTGATCCATCATACAAAGATGATGAACAATACGAAGGTATCATAAGTGCTCCAGAGTCAAGAATAAAGATGTATGTAATAGCAACAAACGAAGAGGAAATAATAGCTAAAGAAGCAATGAGATTGGTGAAATAAATTTAATAAAAATAGTACAGCAAATTTTCGAATTTGCTGTATTTTTTTGACAAAATTGTTATTTTTATGGATGTTTTTGTTGAGCATAAGAAATTTCTATGATATAGTGTTTTTGACAAATAAAAAAGTTCTAGCTAACTAGAACTTTTAATCCCACACAAGTAGGCCTGAATTAAATCAGTATTTAAGGTTAAAACCTTATTTTAACTCGGTATGTTATTTTAGATAGTAATAAAACTATAATGAATGATAACATCATGTGAGTGATGTTTTAGAAGTATGTTATTTTAGATAGTAATAAAACAGAATTTCTTGAACGCTCAAAAGTAGTTAAGTTTTAGAAGTATGTTATTTTAGATAGTAATAAAATTTATATTTTATCATATCAGAATGTAATAATTTTAGGGGTATATATTTTAGATAGTAATGTTTATGAGATTCTAGTTATTGAAGCGAAAACAGAAAAAATGTTATCGAGTTTCTAAAAATAAAAATAGCGACAATTAATCAATATTTAATAAAATTGAAAAGTGTTCCTTGAATAAACTGTTAACCATGAAAAATTGAAACAATTAAATCAGAATACAGAAGATATAGTAATGATTTTAATGTGCTGCCAGGGAAAAGAACAAGCAATCCAAATGATACAGTATCTTCTGGATTTACACGACAACAATCAACCAATAACACAACAGACAATATTGCGAAAGGTGGTAGAAATGAACAATTAGAAAACTAAGAATAGAGTTATTTTTATCTATCTAAAGATAACCAAGGCTGTACGATATCTAAAGAACAACAATAAATTTTTAAGATTATTTGGCAATTATCATTATATCATAAAGGAACTACAAGAATAATTAGAAAAAGAAGATGGAAATTATGATATTCGACAAAATTTTATCAAAATAAAAAAGTAACCCTGTGCAAGCGTATAGTTCAAAAAACTTCCGCGATAATACGCACTCGAGTTACATTGATAGTATACTATCGTCAGCCGGCACTGTCAATAACCAAATTATGCGAAATAACAGAAAAATCTTACAAGAAAACAAACAGATAGATTTAATAAATAAACATAATTTAATTGCCAATAGACGTAAAATATAATAAAAGTAAGAACAAGCTACTACCGAAAAAACACATCAAAATATAACTAGAAGTAGTATTTCCAATAGAGGGCTCAAGGCCCGAACGGTAAAACCGCAAATAGAAATACTACTTCTAATCACATAATAGCATTAACAAAAAGTATAGTCAATACTAATGTAACTTTTAGTCCTGTACGAACTAGAGAGATGTACATTTAATCTAGTAGTAACCAGCCTTCAGTCATAGTATTGTGCACCACTGAAGATGAACCAAAAGAAAATTATAATGTTAACATAATAATCAACTACGATTATAATAATTAGTAGGCAAATTTATATAAAAGGAGTAGCTGAGTATGACGAAGCAAATTCAACACAAGACCAAAAGGATATAATAGAGATATGTTGAAATCATTAGGGGTAGATACGAAAACAATATTATAATATAATATACAAAATGAAACTTATAATAGTTGTATCATTAATATAAAAATTTTTAAAACTTTTGGTAATTAAAGGGGGCGATAATAAAAATGAGCAACATATTATTTACAGTAATGGAAGAAAATAATGGGAAAATAACAACTTGTGAATATTTTGGCGAAAATAGAGAGAAGGCAATAGAATTTTTGAAAATAAGGACAGCGATAATAAGCCAAAATTTAAAAAATTGGACTAAAACACAAGGAATAAATAATTGTCTATGGGAAAAAGATAACCAAAGTATAAAAATTTATTTGCATGAAGTGCCATATAACAAAGAAAAAAAGTGATAAAATAATAAAATGTAATACTTAATCTTCCAAGAACTAAAAAGAGAGGAATCTCTAAACTAGCAACAATAAGCCTTCAAACGTAGCATAGAGTAAATTTTTAATCGTTACATACAAAAGTACTTGCTAAATTATGTAATCTGTTTTATAATTGTATTGTGAGTACGTGGAGTAGAGGAGGTACATATGAAAACGTTTATAACAGATCATTGGAAAAATATATTAATTACTATTGGTGGCATATTTATTTTCATTAATGCGTTTGGAAAGATTATGGCACCTAAGGTGTTAATATCAGATTATATAAAATATGGAAAAGATCTTGAAAAAATACCTTCAAACATTGCGGGGCAAGTTGGTGACTCAATTAATTTAGGAACAATGCCATTTGATGCGGGAATGGTGAAGTTGATAGTAACATTAATGGTTCTAATATTAGGAGTATTGTTATTAACAAGCCTAGCTGAAGGAAAATCTAGTGCAAAGAAGAAATAAGAGATGTGATATAAAGTACTGAGAAGAATATTCTTAGTACTTTATACGTTAGAAATACTAATGAAAAGGAGAATCGATAAAACATGTCAATTAAAGATTATATTAAAGAAACTAAGAAAAAAGAAATTGAATTCTATATAAATGGAGAAAAAAGCATTAATGAATACATAAGAAAAATGAAACATTTTTTAAAAACATACGAAAAAGCAAGCATAATTTCTATTAGTGGAAAAGTTGACGTTACATTTGTGGAAGAGGATATATTAGATGATAGAATAGGTCTTACGCATTAAATATATTATTGCACAAAATAAAAGTTTTGCGTAATTTAGGTATAGCAAAACGAGCCTCTAGAATCGTTTTTAAGGCATTTTCATATTTCAGGCATATAATTTTCACTTATTTGATTTATAATTTATAATGAATTCATTCCAGACGTTTTGAATAATATAATTTGCTTTCGTGTTTTGGATTTGTATCTATATAGATTTGTTTTTTATTTGTTGTATCTTTATAATTTGTTTTTCAGCTCTTAATTTTTTCTTGGACTTATTTTAATATTCCTGTTTATTTTTTTATTTTGAGTTATTATCCGTTAATTTTTTTGATTATTTTCACTTTTTTCGATTTTTCTTATAATTCCTCCCTATTCGGTCGATTTTTAGACATAAAACTATATTACCCCCATTAAAAAAACGGCTTAAAAACGATTCTCGTGCGTCGTATTTTTGCCATGTTTTTCCTTTTTAAACGAAATGGTACTATTTTCTGCTTTTTAGCGATTTTTTACGATTATACTAGAAAACATCTCAATTATTAGGAATGTTTTATATAAAATTTTTCTTTTTTAACTAAACGCTAAATATTTTTGCTTTGATATATAAGCATCGACATGTATCTTTGCTATGATATCTATTGGAATTAACCAATGTTTAGACTTGGATATATTAGCATATGTTGTGTTGTGATTTGATTCAGGAGTCAATTGTAAGCATTAAAACTTACATATGGTTGGGGTTTAATTAGATATGAGCTTTAATCAATCATATGCCAACAAAACCAGTCTTGATTATAAAATCATATCTTATGAAATCATAATTAATTTAGGCATCATCCATTATTTATAGAAATTCATTAATCATTGCACAAAATATTGATTAAACTGATTTTTTGTACTGGCAACTAAATTCTTTAAGCTTGCTTTTATCAGTAAATTTATACCATTTGATTTTATAATGCTGTATTTACTCATATATTCCATCTATCTGTTCGATGTAATCCTTTATTTGAGTTCTTTAATCAATTATAATTAAAAATTTTACAATTGATAATTAGTCATTTTATATTCTATGTCTTCTCTACTCCATTTTGTCATGATTATACGAATGTAAATAATTAACAAATAATGCATTATAAATTTTCACTGTTTTTATATATATTTATGCTAATTTTACTTAGATTATTCGGCTCTAGTATTAGAATATTATAGCAAAATACATATGCTATATATCTAACAATAACTTATAATGCCTTATTCATTAATTTTACTCCAATCAAAACCTAATATCTTTAATCCGATGAACAACCATCTTTCGTATATCTCAAAAGGCTGTAGTGTTTTAACATTTTCTTGAAATTCACTAGCTATTGATTCATTTACAAATAAATGATTGCCAACACCTGTATCAAGATGTACAAAACCACTTTGCACACCTCTTACAACGCCAAACACTCCGGCAGTTTAACGTTCTTAGTGTACTGAATTTCGAATATAATTTTCTTACATCAAATATAGATATATTCGTATGATAAAATTTTATACAGTTTTCCTTTTTAGTTACAATTTCAATCCCATTAGGTTCTCCCATAGCCCCTGACTCAGCAAGTGTCAAAAACATTACATCTTCTTCATTAAAATCTTCTAAATTTTTATCATTAATCTCTGTAAATTCAACTAAATATGAAAACAGTTTTTCTTCAAGCAACTCTATCGTGCCATTTGATAAATTTGAAGCAATTAGTCCATCGCAGAATCTTTCTCCTCGGATAATATATGTTAAGTATGATAATATTTCATCGAAATCTAATTCCTCGATATCTTCATTCTTTATATACTTGAAGTTTTCTATATAATTGTAATCTAACAACTCTAAATTATGAAAAGCCTCAATCCATTCAAATACTGCTTTATCATAGCTCAGGAATAATAAACCGTTTGAATCTTTTTTCCATTCCACTGTTCGGCTTTTAATAAAAGGTCATCTTTTTGC
>CAUGFN010000023.1:0-21041 GCA_959598745.1 uncultured Eubacteriales bacterium | reverse complement strand
AATTTTTTTCTCTCTCATAAGATTACCAACTTCTTGGCTCTTAGAATTTCTTTCAGCTCTAAGCTCATCACCTTTAACACGAGCATCTCTTAAAGCCTTGTCAAGTTCTAAAACTTCATCAACAAGTGGAAGTTTAGCATCTTGAAATTTTTTCTTAATGTTTTCTCTAACTAAATCTGGATTTTCTCTTACAAATTTAATATCTAACATAAATTTACCTCCTTAAAAAATAAAGACTCTCCCAAATCCAAAGGACGAGGGAGAGTCGTGGTACCACCTTAATTACTTCTTTTAAGCACACTTTAACCTATGTGACAGGTTTAGCTTTCGCTAAAAGCTCAAGAGTAGATTCATAAAATGTATTATACTAATTCACACCAACCATTAGCTCTCTTAAAAATACCAAATTACTACTAGTCTCTATCATCGCCAAACTATGAAGCAATTATATAACGAAAACGGGGGAAAGTCAATTTTAAGTATAAAAAATATCAACTCTAGTAAAAAAACTAAAGTTGATATTTTTTGAGATGAATTAAATGATTAAGTTGTTCCTTAATTCATTTAACTCCTTAATTTGGTCTTCAATGATTGAAATACATTCAGTCATTTTAGGGATGAGAGACGAAACTTTGGCATACTCAACGTTTATGCGTGAAAGTATGGTAAACTTTTTTCCATAAGATTCACCAAGCGATTCTTTTAGCACACGAGTAATCTCTTCCTCAAAATCTTTTTTGAAAGACTTTGGAATGTCTAAACGTAATGCTTCCATTCTGTCAAAAAGTTGAGATGTTTCGGGCTCGAGATATAATTCCCAAGAGGCATCGAATGCATTGTACATCTCGAAGTGCAGAGTGGCATATGAATAATTGTAGCCCTTAGAGAGGCAAAGTAATTTTTCATATATCTTCCACTTTTTTTCAGCAAATGCAGCTTCATCTTCCAATTCACAGAGTCGTCGTTGAGCATTATTTTTCTCGCAGATAAGAGCATTTTTTATTGCGCAAAGCTTAGAATGGATTTTTTCAGAGTCAATGTAGAAATCGTTGTATTTCCAAAAGGAAACAAGCATTTCTGAAAACTTTTTTCCACTTGCAATGTCTTTTTCGTAAATTACCTTCCTTTTCTTAAATTCGTCTAGAAATAAGCCTAACTCTTGTGAAATAATGCGGGAATCGGAAAGTGCTTTTTCAAAGTCCATAAATTTCTTTTTCTCCATAATCGAATAAATTAAAAGCGGTAATATCAAAGCAAAATTGGTATGAGCTAAATAAACCCAATACCAATTGCCCAATAACGTGTATGCAACAATATTATTTAATATTGTGCTTACAAGATTTTGTTCGCCTCGTCGATGATTTTTTGCAAAGAGTAACTTACAATGCTTAACTTACAAGTTACGTTTTCAAGTTTGGATAAGTTTGCTTTAACTGTAATTTCCAGTTCAGTTAACTCTTGAAGCGTATCCGGAATAGCATTTTGCGATGCTAGAGCCAAAGTGAAAGTTGGGGATTTCTTGATTATCGAACTGCTAAGTGAAGATAATTTAGTCTCGATAGCTCTCCTGGTATTCGTGTTTTTACTCTTGTCAAAGCTGTTAATCAAGGAGAGGATATCTTTTGGCAAGTCCTTTTTCCACATATGCTCGCTAGGGTATTGATTGTTCATGATGCTTGAGATACTTTCATCGTTGTCTACGCAAAGAGCAGCCTTGACATGCTTAATAGTCTCAATTCTTTCTTCAAGTTTTGAGCGCTTCACGGCAATATCGCACATACATTTGATGCAAGCATCCTTATGAGCTGTTAGTTGCTGGAAGAGCTCGGGAAGAGCTTCGTGAAGATCTTCTGCACGGTATTGGCTGCCCGAAACATCAAAGAAGTCACATACCTTTTCACGTGAATAGTCTACGCGCTTACCAGGATACCTACTTGCGAATTCTTCTCGAACTCTTTTGCGACAATTGCAGTCAAGGATGATCTCGTCAGCTTGCGCTATAAACTCATCGACTTTTCTGAAGAAAAAAGCCTCTAGACTGTCTTTTTCGAATGTCATATTAATGGAACCTCCTGAAATAAAGAAATATAAATTTTAGCATACTAATTATATAACAAAATTTGCTAAAAGTAAATAGTTTACATAAAAATAATAACTTTTTCAATTTTGTACAAACCACTGGTCTTTATGTTTTTTTGTGATATAATACGCATGGAGGTTAATTTATGGCGAATTATGAATTATTGTCTGAAATAGAAAAATATGGTAGAGAAAACAAAATACCAATATTATTAGATGAATCTTTAGATTTTATAACACAAAAATTGAACGAAATAAAGCCATATAGATTACTTGAAATAGGTACAGCTATAGGATTTTCTGCTATTTGCTTTTCAAAATATTTAGCAAATGGTGGAAGAATAGATACTATAGAAATAGAAAGTCTAAGAGTAGAGCAGGCTTTAGAAAATATAGAAAAAGTCGGAGTTGAGGATAAGATAAGAGTAATCGAGGGAGATGCATTAGAAGTGCTCCCTTATCTTACAGAAAAATATGATGTAATATTTATAGATGCTGCTAAAGGTAAATATAACGAGTTTTTTGAGCATGCAATGAGACTTTGCAAAAAAGGTGGGTATATAATAGCAGATAATGTATTGTACAAAGGAATGGTACAAAGCGATTATAACAAACATAAGCAAAGAACAGCGGTAACTAAACTTAGAGCTTTTATTAATACAGTTTTAAATGACGAAAGATTAGATGCAGAACTTTTAGATATTGGTGATGGACTGATTTTCGCAAAAGTAAAATAATTTAAAAGATATATTAGGAGGAATAAAAATGAACAAACCAGAATTACTTGCTCCGGCAGGAACATTTGAAAAAGCAAAGGTTGCTTTCATGTATGGTGCGGATGCTGTATATGCAGGTACATCAAAATTATCACTTAGGACCAGAACGGAGATGCAATTTGATGATTTGCTAGAAACAGTTAAACTTGCACATTCACTAAATAAAAAAGTATATGTAGCGATGAATATTTACGCTAGAGATGAAGAGTACGAACTAATAAAAGAAGAAGCAAAAAGATTAGATGAAATGGGTGTTGATGGAATAATAATATCAGATGGTGGAATCGTTGATGTTGTAAAAGAGTATGCACCAAATACAGATGTACATATAAGTACGCAAGCAAATGTAGTAAGCTTACATACATGTAACTTTTGGTATAAAAATGGAGCAAAAAGAATTATTTTGGCGAGAGAATTAAATAAAGATGAGATAAAGTACATCACGCAAAATAAACCTAATGGAATGGAAATAGAAATGTTTGCACATGGTGCAATCTGTTATAGTTATTCAGGCAGATGCTATATGAGCGATTATATGGCTGGCAGAAGTGCAAATCATGGTGATTGCGCACAACCTTGTAGATGGTCATACAATCTATATGTTGAAGAAAAAAATACGCCAGGTGAGTTTCTTCCAATAGATTATGATGAAAAGGGAACATACATATTTTCATCAAAAGACATGTGTCTTATGAAAGATATCCCAACACTATTTGATATAGGTGTAGATAGCTTAAAAATAGAAGGCAGATTAAAGACAGAATATTATTTAGCAACTGTAATAAATGCATATAGACACGCGATAGATGACTACTATGATGATAAAGAGAATTGGAACTACGAAAAATATATGAAACAACTAGATAAAGCTAGAACAAGAGGACTTACATCATTCTATTTTAATGATAAATACAACAAAGACATACAAGATTATGATGGAAAACAAATAAATCCTGATTATGAATTTGCTGGTATTGTGGTAAACACAGGAATAGAGGGTATCACAACAATTGAGATAAGAAATAAATTATCAGTTGGCGATAAATTAGAAGTTATGGTACCAAACATATTAGAGCCTTATGAGATGACAATCGAGAAATTGTATGATGCAGAAACTGGTGAAGAGATTGCAACAATAAATCCAGGCGTAAAAGAACAAAAGGTAAAATTAAGAATACCTGTAGATGTAAAACCTGGATACATAATAAGAAGAATAAAAGCTTAACTAGCTAAAAATGAAACTGAGAGGAAGATTAAAAGATGGAAATAGGAATAGTTGGATTGCCAAACGTAGGCAAAAGTACAATGTTTAATGCAATAACAAAAGCTGGTGCAGAATGTGCAAATTATCCATTTTGTACAATAGAACCAAATGTAGGTATAGTCCCAGTGCCAGATGAAAGACTAGATGAACTTGCAAAATTATATAATCCAGAGAAAGTAACTCATGCGATCATAAAATTTGTTGACATAGCTGGACTTGTAAAAGGAGCTTCAAAAGGTGAAGGATTAGGAAATAAATTTTTATCACATATTAGAGAAGTAGATGCTATAGTACAAGTTGTAAGATGCTTCGAAGATAGCAATATAGTCCATGTAGATGGAAGTATTAACCCTGTTCGTGATATAGAAACAATAAACATGGAGTTAATATTAGCAGATTTAGAAGCTGTAGAAAAAAGATTAGACAAAGCCGTAAAAATGGCAAGAGCAGATAAAAAACATCAAATAGAAGTTGATGCATTGAATAAAATAAAGGTAGCGTTAGAAGCTGGAAAGTTGGCAAGCAGTGTTACTTTAACAGATGAAGAAAAAGAAATGTTAGTTGACTTTTATCTATTAACATCTAAGCCAATGATGTATGTTGCAAATGTTTCAGAAGAGCAATTAAAAAACATAGATAATGATGCAAAATTCAAAGAGCTAAAAGAATATGCACAAAAAGAGGGAAGCGAAGTTATTCCTCTATGCGTAAAAATAGAAGAAGAACTTGCAACATTAGATGATGAAGAAAAAAATGAAATGCTAGGTCTACTTGGAATAGAAGAATCAGGACTAGATAAACTAATAAGAGTTAGCTATAAATTACTAGGACTAATGTCTTTCTTAACAGCAGGTGAACCAGAAGTTAGAGCATGGACAATAAAGATTGGTACAAAGGCTCCAGAGGCTGCTGGTAAAATTCACTCTGACATTGAAAGAGGTTTTATTAAGGCAGAAGTTATAAACTATAAAGAATTATTAGAATGTGGTTCAATTGCAAAAGCAAAAGAAAAAGGTCTAGTAAGATTTGAAGGAAAAGATTATATAATGCAAGACGGGGATGTAGTATTATTTAGATTTAATGTGTAGTAAAAACGGAGGTAAAAAATCTTGTTTAATGATAGATTTTTGCCTCCATTTTTTAAGCGAATTTTTATATTGTTTTTTGTTATTTTATGATATAATGTTTTTGAAAAAATCGGGGGATTTAACTTAAGGAGAAAAGGAGAAAACATATGAAAAAAATTATTAGTTTGAGCATTTTTATTATTTGTATTATGATTAATTGTTCTTATGCAGGAATTGAAGTGCCTGAGACAATTAGAATAGGATTATATTCAGGAACTAGAGCAGTAGATAGTTTTAAAGTTTCATCAAAAACTGGTATGGAAATAGGTACGATTAATGAAGAGGGAGAGTTTGATTTAATAGAAGAAGTCAAAGCAAATAAAGAGGTATCTATTGAAAAAGGCGATGATGCTAATAGTGTATACATTGATGGTATTGGAGAAATTGGTGATGATGAGAATTTTGTTAGAATAATCCCAAAAGGAAGAGGAAGTGACTTGCTAATAAATGTCTCAGCAATTAATTATAGAGGAGAAATAGAAAGTTATAATTATAGAGGAGAAATAGAGGCTAGAAGATTTTCAACAAGTGATATGACTGTTATAAACGAATTGCCATTACAAGAATATTTATATGGAGTTGTTCCAAGAGAAATTGGTGGTAATAGTCCGATAGAGGCTGTTAAAGCACAAGCTATTATAGCTAGAACATATGCAATGAAGAATTATGATAAAAGATCAAAATGGGGATTCAATTTAACAAATACGGTTGATGATCAAGCTTATGGTGGATACGATTGGGAAAATCCTAATTCAAATGGTGCCGTTGATGAAACTGAAGGTTTATATGCAACATATAATGGCGAGTTGATAGGTGGATATTATTTTTCAACAAGTGGTGGCTATACAGAAAGTAGTGCGAATGTATGGGGCGGAGAAGTCGATTATTTAGAAGCTGTTCCTGATCCATATGAGCCACAGAATTTATCGAAAACGACGTGGAATGTCACATACAGTGCGGATTATATAGAAGAGTTATTGGCAAAAAAAGGAATTAATATTGGTAAAGTTTTAGATGTTGTAATAAACGATTTTTCGGATGTGGGAAGAGTTTTAGAATTAGAGATTGTTGGATCAAAAGATAGCTATATTGCTACAAAATCTCAAGCAAGGACATTACTTAACTTGAATAGTCAATGGTTTACAATTAATGATGATGAGCCAGAGGTACCAGACTATGATTATAATGATTTAATAAATAAAAGAGATGAACACAAAGATAATGAAGAAGATGAAGAAAATGGAACAAAAGATGATAGAAATAATGATGAGATCAAACCGCTTTTGGCTAAAATTTTAAATGCGATAGAAGAAAAAAATTTTTTAGCATTTAATGATGATGAAGTAAAAATAGATGTGCAGTATACCGCTAATAAAAATAAGAAGAGTGCGACAATTTTTGAAATAAAAGGAAGAGGCTGGGGACATTCTGTAGGTATGAGTCAAAATGGAGCAATCGGAATGGCAAACAATGATTTTTCGTGTGAAGAGATTATAAAATGGTATTATAGAGGCGTTGAAATAGAAGGATAAAGAATGAACTTAATAAAAATACTAAGGAGGGATTTTTATTAATATAGGGATTGATATTGGTGGAAAACACGTAGGAATGGGAATAGTTGATGAACATGGAAAAATTCTAAAAAAAGAGATTGTAAACTATGAAAAAGATTTTGTACAGATTGAAGATATTTTCAATCCTATAAACGATTTTTTAGAAAATAATATTAGCGATGATATAGAATGCATAGGTGTTGGTATTCCAGGAATATCAAGTGACACACTTATAAATTATACTTGCAATTTACCATTAAGAGACATAGAAATAAGAGATTATATAAAAACTCATTTGCCAATATATGTTGCAAATGATGCTAGTTGTGCAACAATTGCTGAATATCAAGTGGTAGACGGAAGATTATTTTCAAATTATGCATTGGTTACATTTGGAACAGGAATTGGTTCAGGCATAATAATAAATGGTCTTTTATATAATGGTACTACAGGTGCTGCTGGAGAGATTGGCCATATGGTTATAGATAAAGAAGGAATTCCTTGTAAGTGTGGAAGAAGAGGATGTTTTGAAAAATATGCGTCTGTCTCTGCACTTAAAAGAATGACTGAACTAGATGATATAAAAGAGATATTTTATTTGAGTGAAAGAAATGAGATTGTACAAAGAGTTTTGGATTATTATCTTGAAAATGTGGCAGAAGGTCTCGCAAATTTAATTAACATGTATGATGTTGAAATGATTGTAATAGGCGGAAGTTTAGCAGAGTATGGAGAAAAATTTATGCCAAAACTAAAGGCTTTGGTAGCAAGCAAAATATATAATAAATATACTTACGATTTGAATATGAAAGTAGCGACTTTGAAAAATGATGCGGGAATTATTGGTGCGGCATTATTGGATCAGTATCTGTAAAGCTTGAAAGGAGAATATATGGGGTTATATGAAAGTTTAGAAAAAATAGTTGCAAAAGAAAATATTTATGTAGATGAACCAATGAGTAAACACACTACATTTAGAACTGGTGGAAATGCTGATTTTTTAGTAATACCACAAAATAAACAAGAGATGATTGAGTTATTGAAGCTAAATGTAGAAAAGACTATCATAGGAAATGGAAGTAATTTGCTTGTAAAAGATGGCGGTATACGTGGTTTGGTAATAAAAACAACTTCGCTAAAGAATTACGAAGTAAATGATAACATCATTATTGCTGAGGCAGGGGTACTACTTTCTAAACTTTCAAACATTGCCAAAGAGAATGGATTGACAGGGCTAGAATTTGCATGTGGCATTCCGGGAACATTAGGTGGAGCTGTAATGATGAATGCTAGTGCATATGGTGGAGAAACTTCTAATGTGGTAATTGAAACAGAATATGCTGACTTAGACGGAAATGTATATAAAACGACTGAGCACAATTTTGGATATAGAAAAAGTATGTTTACAGGCAGTAAATATACAATATTAGAATCAAAATTGAAACTTGAGCATGGAAACAAAGAAGAAATTGAGAATAAAATGAAAGAACTTATGAAAAGCAGAAATGAAAAGCAACCAGTTAATATGCCAAGTGCAGGAAGTACTTTTAAAAGACCTGAGGGATACTTTGCTGGAAAGTTGATAGAAGACTCAGGTTTAAAAGGATACAAAATAGGTGGTGCTGAAGTTTCAACTTTACATGCGGGCTTTGTTGTTAATGATGGAAACGCAACATCAGAAGATATTTTAAAATTGATAAAGTATATACAAAATAAAGTGAAAAATGAATTTGGTGTTGAGTTGGAACCAGAAGTTAAGATAATAGGAAATGACAAAGAGTAATTTGAATGTACAGAAATGGAGTAAAAAATGAGTGGTATTGGAGAATGGTTTGGAAAAGAACTGAGAATGAAAAGATGGCTGATATTAGTTTTGATTGGAACAGGAATGGTAAGTTATAGTATAGCTCAAATATTAACAAATCAGGCTTTAGAGATATATAATCTTATCGTGTATGCATTTATGTTTATATTTGGTTTTGTTGCAGTAATATTTGGCTTTATGATGGCACAAAAAAGAATGCTGCAAGCAATAGCTGAACATAACGCAGGGCAAAATTATAAGGGATTAAATATAAAAAGACTTCTTTATGATAAAAAAATGTTGGATAGAAATATAAAAATAGTTGCTATTGGAGATGGAGCAGGTCTATCAACATTACTAAAAGGACTAAAAATTTTTTCTAATAATATTACAGCAATTGTGAGTATTATTGGAAAAAATAGTGCTTCAAGCGTGGATGTAAATGGTATAAAAAAAGCTATGATTGCAATGGCTGATAAAGAAAATGAAATGAGTTCATTCTTCAATGCTAGAGTTTATGATGGCGTAAACGGAAAAAGTAATGGAGATATTTTGATACAGTCAATTTCTAATATGTATGGTGGAAATTTGTCTGAAGCCACAGAACATATGTCGAAAATATTAGCAGTTAAAGGAAAAGTTATTCCGGCAACACTAAATGAAGTAGATTTGGGTGCAGTGCTAAATGATGGTACTAGGGTTGTTGGAAAAGGCCATCTTCTAAATGAGATTGAATATAAAAATTCTCAAATTGAAAAATTGTTTTTGATTCCCGAAAGATGTGAGCCAGCACCAGATGTTATAAGAAGTATAAAAGAAGCCGATGTTATAATAATTGGACCGGGTAGTTTATACATGGGAATATTGCCAGTTTTACTAATCAGAGAAATTGCGGATGCTATAAAAAAGAGTAAGGCGAATAAGATATTTGTATCAAATATTATGACAGAGCCTGGACAAACTGATAACTTTTCTGTTTCTGACTATATTCATGTAATGGAAGAACATATAGGAAAAGGCTTGTTCGATTATTGCATAACTTCTGATAGTGATATAATGCCAGAATATATCAGAAGATATAATCAAAATGGAAGCGATTTAGTTGATATAGATAAAAACATTTTAAAGAATATGGATATGAATTTAGTTTTTGATGACTTAACGGTTGTAGATGAAACAAATTCAATTCATCATGATCCAATGAAACTTGCAAAGGCAATAATAAAGATTGTTTGTGAGAATATGGATGTAAGTGATACACAAGCAACACTTGATTATTACACAGTAAAATCGAAAATGAAAAGTACTAATAAAAAGAAAAAGAAGAATATATTATTTAGCGATGTGAAAGTGATATCACCAAACAAGAGTAGGAATGGCAAGAAAAAATAAACATATAGGGAGATATGTATATGAAACTAACAAAAGAAAAATACGAGGAAGTAATAAAAAACGAATGGCTTATAACTAATGGTATAGGAGGATTTGCGTCAAGCACAATTTCTGGTTGCAATACCAGAAAATATCATGGGTTGATAGTAGCTTCATTAGGAAAATCAGGTGAAAGATATTTGTGCTTGTCTAAGCTAAATGAATCATTAATAATAAGAGGAAATGAGTATTCTTTTTCAACAAACGAATGTAATAACTTTATAGAAAAAGGTTATAGTTATCAAACAGAATTTTCAAAAGTATTCTTACCTAAATTCACATATTTAATAAAAAATATTCAGATTGAAAAAACATTAGCAATGAAGTACGGTGAAAACAAAATTGGAGTAACATATAAGATAAAAACTGATAAGGACGATGTATTGTTAAGGCTACAGCCATTAGTTAATTTTAGAAGTTTTCATCAAACGAAGAATTGTCCAGAATTACAGCAAGAAATAAATGAAAACGCTGTAAACGTTAGGCTTAAGAATAATATAAATTTGCACATGATAGTCTCAGAAGGAGAATATGTAGAGTATACAAGAACGTATTATGAGAACATGTTTTATAGGGTAGAGGAAGAGCGAGGATTGGATTCAAGTGAGAGTCATTACATGCCAGGTTACTTTGAAGTTGTTATACCTAAAAATTCAGAAAAAGTAATCGAGATTGTAGCTTCCGTAGATGATAGTACTTTATTTTTACCAAAGGCAAATGCCACTGACATAATAAGAGGAGAAAATGTTAGATTTGAAAAGATATGTAAGATCGCAAATGCAAAATCTGATTTAGAAAGAGAATTAGTTATAGCTGCTGATAATTTTATAATAGCAAAAAGTAATGCGAAAACAATAATTGCGGGTTATCCATGGTTTGGAGATTGGGGAAGAGATACTTTTATATCTCTTGAAGGATTAACGCTTGAAACCAATAGATTTAAAGATGCAAAAGAAATTATAAATAGCTTTAAAAATTATATAAAAGATGGGCTTGTACCAAACTTAATATCTGAAGATGGTGCCGAGAGCTATAATAGTGTTGATGCTTCTTTATGGTATATAGATGCGGTTTATAAATATTATAAATACACAATGGATAGCGACTTTGTGAAAGATATGTATCCAACTCTTATGGAAATAATAAATGCATATAAAAATGGAACATCTTATGATATAAAAATGAATGAGGATGGACTTATAAGTGCTGGAAATGCTGAAACACAACTTACATGGATGGATGCAAAAGCTGGAGATGTGATACCAACGCCTAGATATGGAAAAGCAGTAGAAATAAATGCACTATGGTATAATGCACTAAAAATAATGGAAGTATTTTCGAATATAATTGGCGAAAGATTTGATAGTAATATTTCTAAAAAAATTGAGGAATCGTTCAAGAAGTTCTATGCACCAGTTGGCCTTTTCGATACAATTGAACCACTTAGCAATAAAATAAGACCAAATCAAGTGATTGCAATAGGATTGGAATTTTCACCAGTTGAAAAAGAAAAAGCTAGAGAAATATTGAAGCTAGTAGATGAAAAGTTATATACAAATAGAGGGTTAAAAACATTATCAAGTGATGATGAGGATTATAGGCCATATTATTTTGGTGGTGTATATGAAAGGGATACTAGTTATCATCAAGGCACTGTATGGCCATTTCTTTTGATGTTTTATAATAAGGCATTAAAGAAATATGAAAAAAGAGCAAATGATAATATAGAAGTTCAAAAAATGCTTCACGAAGGTTGCATTGGAAATGTGGCTGAAATTTATGACGCAGAGGAACCAAGAAAACCAAAAGGAGCATATGCACAAGCATGGAGTATTGCAATGCTTATTGATAATATTTTTTAATTGAAATAAACGTTATAGGAGAAAGAAAAGAATGAGAATTATAGGTATAGATCCTGGATATGCAATAACTGGTTTTGGAGTTGTAGATTATGAAGGAAATCATTTTAAATTAGTAGATGCAGGAGCAATAGAAACAAAGGCAGGAGTTCCTTTTCCGATAAGATTAGAAAAGATATATGATGATATGATGCTATTAATAGAAAAATATAAGCCTGATGCTATTTCTATAGAAGAATTATTTTTTAACACAAATACAACAACTGCTATTGGAGTTGCACAAGGCAGAGGAGCGGTTTTAATTGCGGCAGCTAAAACGAGCACACCTATATATGAGTATACGCCGTTACAAGTGAAACAAGCAGTCGTTGGATACGGACGTGCAGAGAAAAAACAAGTGCAAATGATGGTGCAAAGAATTTTGAATTTAACGAAAATACCAAAGCTAGATGATACAACTGACGCAATGGCATTAGCAATGTGCCACGCACATAGCTGTAGATTTGCTGAGCCGATTAAATAACAAAAGGAGATATTTATGGAAAATCTATATTTGATTACAGGTGATGAAACATATGAAAAAGAAGAATGTTTGCAAAAAATAAAAGAACAATTTGGCGAACTTGTAAAAGGAATAAATTACATAGTTTTAGATAAAGACAACATTTCAAATTTAGAATCAGAAATAAATACATATCCTTTTGGTTATTCTAAAAAACTAATAATTGTAAAACTCGAAAATAAATCTTCGAAAGATGATGAGGAAGAAAGCAAGAAAAGTGATTTCTTAACAGAAAGTCTTGAGGATACGCTTTTAAACTTAGATGAGAGTGTGTGCGTTGTTTTTATCGGAGATTTTAATCAAAGAAGTAAAATATATAAAATAGTCTCACAAAAAGGAAAATGTTATAGCTTCGAGAAAAAGAAAGAAAATGAAATTATTAGTTGGTGTGCAAGTAAGTTCTCCGAAAATAATATTTCGATATCTAATCAAGATGTTATGTATCTAGTTAATTTATGTGGAACAGAAAAGCAAATATTAAAAAATGAAATGGATAAATTATTTGGATATGCTACATACTCGAAAGTTATAAAAAAAGAAGATATCGATAAACTATGTGTAAAAACATCAGATGTGATAATATTTGACTTAACAGATAGTCTTGGAACTAAGAATGTTAAAAATGCACTGATTTGTTTGAATGAACTAATAGAAAATAAAGAACCTATACCAAAAATAGTAATAATGATAGCAAAACATTTTAAATCATTGCTTGTGACAAAAATTGCAGCAGAACAAAATTTAAACGTCATGAATGAATTGGGTACAAAATCGACATATGCTGCTAACAAGTATAAAGAGCAAGCAAGACGTTTTTCAAAAGAGGAACTAGTTAACATGATAAAGAAACTGGCTAAATTGGATGTTGATTCAAAAATAGGAAAAATAGATTTAAAGATAGGCTTAGAAAAAATAATTTGCGAGCAATGAAGAGCATATGTGATATTCAAGCTAATTAAAATAATGAGATGACCGAAGTTTTTGCTTATACGAACTTCGGCCAAAATGTGGACAGCACTCATCAATCAAGGTTTGAGGGCTGTTTTTTAATGTTCAAAAAATGATTTAGCATCATGGAAAATGAGATTAGTAGGTCGCACAATTCAATATTTTATAATAGCAATGGTAAAATAACAAATGTTACTTTAAATTAATTTAAGGCAACATTTATGCTATTTGCCACTAAATTTGAAAGATTATTTATAATGTCGTCAATATCCTTTGGTGTTACCATAAAATCGAATTTTTTATTTTCTAAAATTTCTTTCATATAATTTTTATTTTTCAATTTGTCTTTTTCGGCGTCGTCTTCGGTAGTTTTTTCGATAACATAACTTATTGCCTCATCAACAATTGTTGGTATTCCGACCACAGTTGGCACTCCAATTACAATTGTTGGCACTCCCAGAGTTTCTTTTGTTATAGCAAACCTACTGTTTCCGACGCCCGAACCTGGAATTATACCAGTATCAGCAATTTGAATAGTTTTACTTATTCTGTCCATATTTTTAGAGGCTAAAGCATCTATCACTATTACTAAATCTGGCTTAACACGTTCTACAATTCCTTTTACGATTTCACTTGTTTCAATTCCTGTTGTTCCGAGCACGCCAGGAATTATCGCACTTACAGCACGTGTACCTTCTTTTACGTATTCAGGAGCATATTCTATTAAATGTCTTGTGATTTGAAGATTTTCGACAACCTTAGGACCTAATGCGTCTGGCGTAACATCACCGTTACCAAGTCCTACGACCAAAACAGTGTCTTTCTTTACAAGGTGTGAAATGTCTTTTATTGTATCTGCAACTTTTTGGATAATTTTATTATCCATACTTTCAACTTCATCGTTCATCATTTGTGACTCTATGGTTATATAATTTCCAATAGGTTTTCCTAATGCTTCAGCACCTTCATTCGTAAGGATTTTCACTTTTGTTACAAGCATATTAGAATCACTATCATCTACTTCTGTTTCAATGCCGGGTATTTCATTTTCAATTTTTTGAGCCAAACGATAAATTTCTCTATTTTCTAAAGCTAAGTCTGTTCTTATTTCATATTGCATATATAAGCACCTCCTTCTAATATTTTGAACCCAAAACAGCTTTTCTATTCTAATATAATAAATAAACCTAAGTATGGCATTTGTTATATAAAAATACAATAATATGCTCAAAATCTATGTAAATTATTATGACTAATTATAAAATATAAATTAGATAAATTTGTTGATATGAATACTCTTTTAATGTATAATTAATATAAGTATGTTGAGAGGGGATGCTTATGGGTTTAGTAAGAAAGACAAGAGATTTATGGAAAAAAATAAAAATGGCAATACACTTTTTTTTAACACCGGTAGGATATGTTGTTGGAATATTATTGCTCGTTATTTTTGGCGTGGTTTTGCTTTATGTTATTGGAAAGGTAATTGGTCATACGATAGGATTATTTTTTGACGATAATTATGCAGGAATATCTACAACTGAAGACTATGAAACAATAATAGGAAGCATGGGATATACAGGATATGATGCGTATGTTTCCGAAGAAAAATGGCAGGAGTTTTCTGCATTTGAATATGAGGTATTAATGGATGTCGCAGAACATATGTATACATATCAAGATTATGTAACAGAATTAGAGACACCTGATGGTAATAAATATACTACCTCTGCTGTTTTCCCGGAAGGAATGGTAAAAACACAATATGATGCAGGTGCAATTACTAAAGATGATTGGAAAAAGTATGTGATTCAAGGGCAAGCTGGAAATGCTCCGGAAAGTTTTGCAACAGAAGGTGGTGATGTAGTTGGAGGAAATAGAAATGTTGTTACACCTAGAATAATTTATGAGACTGCAGATCATGAGTATGAAAGCGATGCATATTCTTTAATGCCATATCTTGTTGTTGTTAGAGAAGACATGGAGTTAAACTATTTCTTGACGGGATTAGGCGAAGATGTAATGAAGAAATATAAGAACTTCGACGAAATATCTGTTGAAGACTTAGGCGGAAGTGAAGCGAAAACAGTTCCAATAAGATTTAGTGCCGAACTTAATAGATTTAATAGTAATATGCCAGTATCAGGATACAAAAAGGATTTAGAGGAGGATGTAAAAAAAGAATTAATAAAAGGCGTCGATGATGAAAAATGTTTTGTAGATGCGGATAGAGAAGATCTTGGCTATGGTGATGATATTTATTATACGGAACAAACAACTGAAATAGTTTATAAAATTCCGCTAAAATTATTAATTAATAGATATTTGCCTAAAGCAACATTATTAACAACATGGTATATGCTAAAACCAGATGATCCGAACGGAGAAGGATTTAAGGTAGATGAACTACTTACAACTATAAAAAGAATATATAGAGAGGCATGTTTAGGAACAAAAACAACTACTGGAGTACCAACAATAACAACTACTGGAAAGAAGAATGAAGAAACAGGAGAGATAGAGACAACAGGAGCTGGTGAAAAAATAAGAGGAGGAGAGTTTTCTGAACTTCTTACTTCAAAGAGCGTAGAATCAATAAAATATAGTGGTGACGGAAGCATTATTAGAGATGAAAATGGACAGGCTGTAAAAGAGTCTAAAAGTGTGGTGTTTGCCAAAACAAATTATAAAACGTTTATTTATTTTGAACAATATGGACTTGAAACATCAACATATGAAAAGTTTGTGGCATATAAGAGCCCATCTGGTGACAATCCACCACATGAAACTGACGAAGCAAGACCTGAGGCAAAATCACCATCAGCTAGATACCTTACAAGAGATAGGGCTAATTTTATAAAGAGTTTGAACTTGACCTTGAAAAATATAAGGTATATAACATCGGATGGATCTGAAAAAGAAGAAGATGAACTAGAAGTAAGGTTAAAACCAACATATACATTGGATTCTGGATTGGATGAAGGAACTGAAGGCGAGAAAATAGACGAAAAACTAAAATCTAGGTACGCCTATGGAGAAGAAATTATCGAAATAGAACAAGATGAGCCATATGATTTTATGAGGGAAGTTAAAAAAAGATTCGAATCAATTCAATCGAATCCGGATATATTTAAACTTTCAGGAGAAGATGAATATATATATAAGCACAAACTTATGAACCAAAAATATATTCGTGCAAAAGTTGGTAAAATATTAACACAAGAAGAACAAAATGATGTAAGATACTTAGACTTTAAAACTGATGAGCTACAATTCAAACTTATAGAAGATTATAGGTATTATAATCAAGATGAAGAAATGCCAGCTTGGTTCGATTTTAAGGAATATCAAAAAAGTGCTGGTCAAAACGAAAAACAGAAAGAAGTTGAAGAAAACTATTTAAAGGCATTTAAACAATTATATGCAGCTCAAGCATATGAAAAACTTGTAAAAGAAATGTTACTAGAAGAATTAAAAAAGGCAGGAATAGATGCGGTAAAAATAGTAAGTTTCGCCAAAGACTCTCCAGATTATACGTATAAAAAGCAAGCGACTCTATATGAAAACAATGGAGGCAATTATATACACGTTACAAAGGAGAAAGCTGTTGACGTAAAAGACGGAAATTACAATATTAATTATTATTGGGAAGGTGTATATGTAATAGATGAGAAAGAACTAGAAGTAAGGCAAAAAATACATCATAGAAGAATGCCAGTTGTGTTAGTTAAATATGCTGATACTTGGTCAAAAGCAATAGTATACAAAAATGAGATAATTCAAAATTCATTAGATTACAGAAATTATAAATACTTGATACCTTTTTCAAAAACATCGTTAGGTGTGCATTCAGTGGAATTAAAAGAAAATCCAAGTTATAGGGTAAAGTCATTTGAAAAATATTACAACAAAATAGATGAAGATACAAAGGGACTTAAGGAAGCGGATGTTCTTGATATGCTAATTCAGTGGGAAGACTATGCTAATAAAGGAAACGAGGTAGCATATGCATACATGAGGGATTTATACAAGCTAACAATATTTGTTAGGGATAGTCAAAGTACAGCGACGGGAAATGGAGAAATGCTAGAAACAGCATACTCATACTTGTATATTCCTTCTACAATAAGTAATTATGATGATGGAACTATTCAAAAGATTTTCTGGCTTGAGAGGATTGGTGTAACACAAGGAGAAGATGAACTTAATGAAAAGGAACAAAATGTAGTTAGGTATAAAGCAAATGAAGTACATTGGCAGAACTTAGAATACGATGAGTATTATGAATGTGTGACTGATAGTGGTGACAAAGAGGCGGCAAAAGTATATGCACTGTTCCCATATGGTGCACCAATTGTTAGGGCATACTATATGTTGGAGGATATTGATAAAATTGCAGGGCAAGGATATAAAGGAGCAGCACATCCTGCAATAGATATATCATCAAGAGTGTTTATAAAGGAAATTTTAAACCATACGGCTGGTACAACTGGCGAACACATATATTTTTATGAATTAAATAGATTGACGATTAGGTATTTAAGAAATGGAAATTATATAGAAGATGCATTTTATCTTGCCAAAAAAGAGTTAAATGAATCATTAAAACAATATTCATTGTATTCACCTATTGTTGCGATTGCACCAGGATATGTTTCTGAAGTTGATTATGATTCAAGGTCAGGTTTCCATGTAAAAATAATTCATGATTATGATAAAGATGATGCCAAAGAACAAGGGTATATAACGAGCTTTTATGCACATTTTAAACGTTGGCCTCTAGTAGAAGTTGGAGATTTTGTTGGTGCAGGAACTGTGTTAGGATATGAAGGCACAACGGGAAGAAGTACTGGAAATCACTTGCATTTGCAAATATGTGTTAAAAATTCAGCTGGAACTAATAGTGGAGCAAAAAATAATGCTGTTGACCCTGCTAAATTAATAACACCAGTTTTTTCACCATTCTATTATGCAGAAAAGGCAAAGGCTGTAATAAAAGAAAATAAAGAATATGCTTTAGGAAGCGAATACTACAAGCTAGAGAGAACAATTCTGTTGGATGATGGATTATACAATTTAAATAATGTAATAAATAATAGAAAACTTGATGACGGAACAGTTATAAATTACACTCCGGCAACCAATAGAACTACTCCTTATAATTCAGGCGATTCTTATGATGGTGGGGCATATGCCGGTTTAATTTGGGGAAATAATGTGCCTACACAAGAATTAGTAAAAGATGTTTCTGAAATAATGGACTTAAATTTATTAAACCAAACAATACCTTATGAGGCAGAGGAAGGCGATAATGGAGAGGGAGGTACTTTGGCTTGGCTATCGCCAGAAGACAGAAATATAGGTTGTAACCCTGACTTCTTTGATATAACGAGTGATTTTGTTGGTGAAAGATTAAAGTGGCCAAAGTGGTTTACTGTTCAAATGGCTGAATACAAATCGAGCTTGGTAGTTCCATACTACAATGGACCAAGGAGTACAACAGATAAAATTACAGAAGAAGGAGAAAAAGATTTAAGAGCAATACAATTGTCTTTAAAGAAAGCTGGATATTATAAGAAAGCTGGCGTGGATTCTACACTAGCAGGAGAAGATATATATTCTGAAGATTTTGTTAAAGTCGTGAAAGCAATGCAAGAAGATTTAATAAGTAAAGGATATGGAGGTTACGGAGTTTCGGTTACTGGCAATTTAGACGTGGCAACAATTAGTGCGTATAATACAATGATTCAGTATACTCCGGGTTTAGGCGGAGACAAGGAAATTGTAAAGAATCAAGTCGAGATGTCTAAGAGAGCGTCATATAATGCCATGACGGACATATCAATAGAGCCTGCACTTGTATGGGCAATAATAACGGAGGAAATGGAATATGGTGGCGGTCCTGGCGATGAAAAATTTTTGGCATTGAAAGAGTCTAAAGATATTGTTGGAACCCAATCGTTAGAGTATAGTGTATATGATTCAGCAAAGGAAAAATATGATATATACATGAAGCAATTTAATAGAGAACAAGGTTTGATGCAAATAGATCCTACTATGGCGATAAAGAGGTATAAAGAAGATAAAATAAAGCCGGAGGATGCGGTACTGTTCATAAGACAACCAAAACGTAATACTGCAATAGGAACAGAGTTATTTAAAGAATATGCTGTTGAAATATACAAAAAATATTCTGGCGATATAGAAAAGGTTAAGAACGATATAGTATTTAATGGCGGTGGAAGCGAGTATTGGAAAAAGATATTTGAAGAATGTTCTGTATATGAAACTAGATGGGTTAGTCCAGAAAATATAGACAGGTTAATGTTATATGCAATAGCACTTGAAGCGTACGATAAAAAAGATGTAAATGCTATAACAGATGCGAGAGTGAATGAAATTATAACAGGACAACCAGATGATTATGCGAAATCCATTTTAGAAACTTTTAGGGCATATGTTATGTCATAATTGTGGAAATATGGTACACTAACGAAAAGAGTTGGAGGAAGATGAAGTGATAAAAAAGGTAGAAAGAGCGTTAATACTTCTAATAGTGATATTAGTTATAGTACTTATTACTTTTTCAAACTATGCAAAGCAAAAGGGAGACGTTTCTAAAAGAATAGGAAATAAAATCTATGGTGGGGCAATATCCACCATAGATTTTGCAAAAGTAACGAAAGTTTATAATACATATATTGCAATGTTAAAAAATGGTGAGTATCAGAATGCTTATGACTCATTGTCGTATGAATACACTAAGTTTAAAGATTATGGTTCATTTTTAGAAGATATAAAAAACGAAGAAATAAAACAAGAAGGAAAAATATCTGAAATACGCCAATTAACAGAATATATGTATATGATTACTATATCTTGTGATGATGAAAATGAAAAACAAAATCTTGTCATATATCATCCGAATAGTGCTAGATATCAAATTGTTCCGGATACTTTGATAGAGTACGATAAGGTAAATAAAAAATTAAAAAAGGATAAAATTCTTTACGAAATATTAGAAACTAGCAATTATGTGGATAAATTTGTGATGACTATGAAAATTACAAATTTGGATAAAAAAAATGTGGCAACGATAACAGAAATAAAATTAAATAAAAGCGATGGTTTAAGAAAAGTTAGTGCAGATATTGATGCCATGGATTTAGCACCTTTAGAAGAAAAATATTTAACGGTTGAATTTGAGACAAATATCGACTTTCCAGAGGAGATTGACATCTCAAGAACTTTTTCAAAAGACGGTTCAATGAAAACATATAAAATAAAGCTAAAATAGTTTATAGAGGAGAATGAAAATTATGGATAGAAAAAAATTAATAAGACTAGCTTCGATTGTTTTCATAGTGATTGTTACACTTATCGTTTTAGAGGTTTCGATACGAGGTATAAATACAGCGATTGTGGATTATAAGGAAAAGAAAGAAAACCAAAAAAATGAAGAAATCTATAAGAATACGGAAGAATATAAAGAAGAAATATTTTTAGAAAATGTTGTCACAAAATTCGGTGAATTATTGAATAAAAAAGACATAGATTCGTTGTATGAATTAATGAATGAAGATTATAAGAATTATAGATTTAATGGAGATAAAGAAAAATTTGCTAAATATATTGAAA
>CAUGFN010000022.1:0-21859 GCA_959598745.1 uncultured Eubacteriales bacterium | reverse complement strand
AAAATGAACCCTCCTTATTAAACAAATTTTGTCTAACAATTTGGGTTCACTTCAATTCTGGTTCCTTTTTTGTAATATATTTTACTTGATAATAATATTTTGTAATGTTATTATAAAAATATAAATGACATATTTTGTCGAAAAAAGAAAGGATGATTTTAATGGGATTAATTAAAGCAGCGGCTAGTGCTATCGGTAGCACATTTAAAGACCAATGGAAAGAAGCCATAAGATGTGAAGATATGGGTAATGATATATTGATGAAAAAAGTTACAACAGAAACAGGAGTTATTACAAATAAAAGTACAATTATCGTTGGACCATCTCAATGTGCAATCATATATGATAATGGTAGAGTAATCGATGCTACAGCAGAGGAAGGTGTTTACACATTTGATACATCAAGTAGCCCATCATTTTTTGCTGGTCAATTTGGTGCAGTATTTAAAGAAATGTGGACTAGATTCACATATAATGGTGCTACATCAAAACAACAAGCCGTATTCTTCTTTAACATAAAAGAAATAATGGGCAATAAGTTTGGTACACCAGCACCAGTTCCATATAGAGATTGGGAGCATGCACTTTTAAATGCAAGAACAGGTGGATATACACCAATGAGACTTGAAATTAAATGTCATGGAACATACACATTTAGCATAATAGACCCAGCATTATTTATGACTAAAATAGCAGGAACGGCAGATGTTTATAAAAAAGAACAATTAGTAGAGCAACTACGTTCAGAAGTTGTTGCAGCATTTAGTAACGTGTTAAATAGTTTATCTGATGACGAATACAAATTCCCAGCACTTTCACTACCTAGCAAAACAGATGAGATAAAAGATATCATGAGTGAATCAGTATTTGATGAGCCACTTAGAAATAGAGGTGTAGCACTTGTTTCATTTGCTATTGAGAGTGTAACACTTACAGAAGAATCTAATAAAAAGATTGATGATTACGAACTTGCTGGAGATCAATATCAACAACAAGGTGTTCTTACATCAGCATATGCGAATGCTGTGCAAGATGCAGCTAAAAATGCCAATGGCTCAATGAACGGTTTTATAGGAATCGGAATGATGAATATGGCTGCTGGAAACACATTTGGTGCAGTAACATCTAATGTAGCAAACAATGTAAATTATGGAACACCTGCTCAAGCAGGAGCAAACCCAACAGCACCAGCACAAAATCAAGAGGCACCAAAGGCAGATACATGGAAATGTGCGTGTGGAGCCGAAAATACAGGTAAATTCTGTAGCGAATGTGGAAATAAAAAGGCAGAAGAAAATGTTTGCCCAAATTGCAAAGCAAAGGTAGAAGAAACAGATAAATTCTGCCCAGAGTGTGGTCAAAAATTGAAATAACCTAAATACTAAAGGAGGGTATAAGTTGAAAAATAAAATAACTAGAATTCTAATAGCAATGATGGCAGTGTTTAGTGTTTGTTTTTGTAGCATTTCAATAGCAGATGTTGGAAATTTCGAATCATATGATTCTGATTATAGTGATTCATCAGATTGGGGTAGCTCATCAGATTGGGGAAGTTCTTCTGACTGGGATTCTGACTATAATGGAGGATCATATTCGGGAGGTTCATCAGATTTATCTTTAGGAGAACTTGTATTTATAATAATTATTATCGTTGTCATTGCATTGGCTTCTAAGAAAAAAGGAAACAGCCCATCTGTTGCAAACAAGGTTGTAAATACATCTAAATCAAGCGAAGCAAAATGTCAAAATGTATTAGCCAGATTGCAAGCGGCAGATAAATACTTTAATCAAGAAAAATTCTTAGCTTGGACAAAAGATTTATTTGTAAAACTTCAAACAGCATGGTCTAAGAGAGATTTAAGTGAAATGAGAACATATGAAACAGAAGATTTATTCGAACAGCACAATAAGCAAATACAACAATATATCGATAAAAAGCAATTTAATATAATGGATAGAATAGCTGTAAATTATGCAAATCTATACTCATTTGAACAAGATGACGATAAAGATATATTACAAGTTGTATTAAATTCTTCAATGGCAGACTATATAATAGAAGAAGGAACTAATAAAGTAATTCTTGGAGATAAGACTACAAGAAGAACAAAATCATACTTGTTGACATTTATTAGAAAGAAAGGTGTAGTAACGGCTGAGAGCACAGATGAAGTTAAGACAACAAATTGTCCAAATTGCGGTGCTCCAACAAAGATTACTTCATCAGGAAAATGTGAATATTGTGGAAGTGTAATAACAACAGGAAGTCACGATTGGGTACTAAGTAATTTAGAGCCATTTAGAGGATAAGAGTAATTCTAGAGTTTAAGCGTATGCAAAGTTTAAATAGCTTATGACATTCTTAGAATAAAAAATAATTTTATATACTTGCAAAGTTTCCATAATGGTGGTAAAATTAGAGTTGATGTTTGAGGAAAAAGTAAAATTTTGAAATTCTTTTAGAGATTACCTGTCACCGGCTGAAAGCAGGTATAAGATATATATTTTTGAAAAACTACCCTTATATAAAAATATCCGATTATTACGTTATAATAAAAATTAAGTTAAAATTTAGGATGGAACCGTGATTTTTAAAAATTATCACTCCTAATGTTTTGCGAAAGCAAAGCATTAGGAGTGTTTTGTTTTTGCAAAGATGTGGGCAAAGTGTTGAATTTGCGTGCATGAAAAATAAAAGAAGTGAGCATAAGATGCTTACAAGAAGGAGGAAAAAATGATTAAAATTACATTAAAAGATGGCTCTGTTATGGAGAGCGAAGCTGGAATCTCTATATACGAGATTGCAAAAAAAATAAGTGAAAGATTGGCTAAAGTTGCAACATCAGCTTTATTAAATGATGAGGTTGTTGATTTGAGAACAATATTAAATGAAGATTGTACACTAAGCATTTTGACGTTTGATGATGATGAAGGAAAAGGTGCATATAGGCACACAACATCTCACATTATGGCGCAAGCTATTAAAAGATTGTTTCCTAGTGCTAAGCTTGCAATCGGTCCTTCTATAGAAAACGGTTTTTACTATGATATAGATATGGATAGAAATTTCACACCGGATGATTTAGAAGCAATCGAAAAAGAAATGGCTAAGATAGTTTCAGAAGACTTGGCAATTGAAAGATTTGAATTACCAAGAGAAGAAGCAATTAGGCTAATGGAAGAAAAAGAAGAGCCATACAAAGTAGAACTTATAAAAGATTTACCAGAGGATGCAGTAATTTCATTCTACAGACAAGGTGAGTATGTTGATTTATGCGCAGGACCACATTTAATGAGCACGGGGCTTGTAAAAGCATTTAAATTAACATCATCTTCAGGTGCTTATTGGAGAGGTGATGAGCATAACAAAATGCTTCAAAGAATATATGGAACATCTTTCCCTAAAAAAGCAGATTTAGATCATCACTTGGAAATGATAGAAGAAGCTAAAAAGAGAGATCACAGAAAATTAGGTAAAGAATTAGAATTATTTTTCTTTGATGAAACAGCACCAGGTATGGCATATTGGCTACCAAAGGGATTTACAATGCTAAATACACTTATTGAGTTTTGGAGAAAAGAACACAAAAAATATGGTTATCAAGAGTTTTCAGGTCCACAATTAAATAGTAGTGAACTATGGAAAATTTCAGGACACTGGGATCATTATAAAGAGGATATGTTTGTGCTAACAGATGCTGATGGAAAAGAGCAAGCTTTAAAACCTATGAATTGCCCAAACTCAATTAAAGTATACCAAAGCAAATTAAGAAGTTACAAAGATTTGCCACTTAGATTTAATGATGTTGACGTTATTCACAGAAATGAAAAATCAGGACAATTAAATGGATTATTTAGAGTTAGAATGTTTAGGCAAGATGATTCCCACAACTATGTAACAGAGGAACAAATCGGAAGCGAAATAAAAAATATTCTTGAAATCGCAAAAGATTTATATTCAGTATTCGGACTAGAGTATATTTTAACATTATCTACAAGACCAGATGATTTCATGGGTGAGATTGAAACATGGAATAAAGCTGAAGCTGATTTAAAGGCTGTATTAAATGAAATTTGTGGTGAAAATAATTATAGAATAAATGAAGGCGATGGAGCATTCTATGGACCAAAGATAGATATAAAGATGAAAGACTGTCTAGGTAGAGAATGGCAAATGGGTACAGCACAACTTGACTTCCAATTACCACAAAGATTTAACTTGACATATATTGATGAAGATGGAAATAAGAAAACTCCAGTAATGATTCACAGAGCATTGTTTGGTTCATTCGAAAGATTTATTGGAATAATAACAGAACATTTTGCTGGGGCATTCCCAACATGGCTAACACCTGTACAAGTAAAAATACTTCCAATATCAGCAGAAAAACATATGGAATATGCTAAGAAACTTCAAGTTGAATTAGATGAAAAAGGTTTCAGAGTAGAAGTGGATGAAAGAAACGAAAAGATAGGTTACAAGATAAGAGAAGCTCAAATGCAAAAAATACCTTATATGCTAGTAATAGGAGATAAGGAAATAGAAAGTGGCTCTGTTGGAGTACGTTCAAGAAAAGATGGAGACTTGGGTGCAATGAAGAAAGAAGACTTTATTGCAAAACTAGATGAGGAAGTAAAAACATTAGCAAGATAAAATTTGATAAAAGTTCCGTGCGATTATGTGCGGAACTTTTTTTATTAGGAATATTTATTTTTTGATATTTTGGAGTGAATTCGAAAGAATGATTAAAAAAATTATGGAGAAGAATGTATTTTATTCGATGAAAATCTTATTATTTGTATTTTAACAAAGTATAATGTCATTTTATGCAAAAACTTGCGATGTCTTTCTCTTGTATGTCTGATTATACAAACTATATAATGTAAGTATACTAAAGAAAAAGGGGGGCAATCATCGTGGAAAGGCTTTATATAGGTGAAGAATACCTCGCACTTGAAAACAAAAGAGTCGCAACTTTAAGATATTTTGTTGTTGAACAATCTAAGAGTGTAGAGGATAGCAAAGAAGGGATTTCTACTTATGGACTAGAGGTGGAAAAGTGGAATGGAAAGAATGTTGAAAGTGGTTTTGTTAGTGATGTTACGACGAACAAGGAGTATGCGGTAGATATAATGGACTGCATAAGAAAAAATAAGGTAACGCCTATTCATTTGAAAGATATAGTTGTTGATATGTTATAAAAAAGCAATGTTTATAGATAAAATATGCGATAGAGAAAATTTAAGTAAAAGGTTTTGAAATGGGACAAACTCTTTTACAAATGCCTTGAAAATATGGACAATCTTGTATATAATTGTCTAGGTAAAAGGAGGTTATGCGAATGTTAAATGATTCTTTAGAAGTAGTAGATAAAGAAATTTTTGATGCGATACAAAAAGAGCATAAAAGACAAAATGAAAAGATAGAGTTAATTGCATCTGAAAATTTTGCAAGTAAAGCTGTAATGGAGGCGATGGGAAGCGTATTCACAAATAAATATGCCGAGGGCTATCCAGGAAAGAGATATTATGGTGGATGTCAAAATGTAGATGTTGCAGAAAATCTTGCAAGAGATAGAGCAAAAGAAATTTTTGGAGCAGAACATGCTAATGTTCAACCTCATTCTGGTGCACAAGCAAATATGTCAGTGTATTTTACAGTTTTAAATCCGGGTGATACAATACTTGGAATGAACTTGTCACATGGTGGACACTTAACACATGGAAGCCCTGTTAATTTTTCGGGCAAAATGTATAACATAGTTCCATATGGAGTAAATGAAGATGGTTACATTGATTATGACGAGGTAGAAAAAATAGCATTAGAGTGCAAACCTAAAATTATAGTTGCAGGAGCAAGTGCATACCCAAGAACAATAGATTTTAAACGTTTTAGAGAAATTGCAGATAAAGTTTCAGCATATTTAATGGTAGACATGGCACATATAGCAGGATTAGTAGCAGCTGGACTTCATCCAAGTCCAGTACCTTATGCAGATTTCGTAACAACAACAACTCATAAAACACTTCGTGGACCTCGTGGTGGAATGATACTTTGCAAAGAAAAATATGCAAAAGATTTAGATAAGAGCGTATTCCCAGGTGTACAAGGTGGTCCTTTAATGCATGTAATTGCTGGAAAAGCAGTGTGTTTTAAAGAGGCTTTAACACCAGAATTTAAAGAATACCAAAATCAAATCGTAAAGAATGCCAAAGTATTAGCAAAAGAGCTAATGAATAGAGGTTTCAAATTGGTATCAGGTGGAACGGATAATCATTTGATGCTTGTAGACTTGACAAATAAGGGCGTTACTGGTAAAGATGCAGAAGCAATGCTTGACGAGGTAGGAATAACAGTAAATAAAAACACAATACCTTTTGACAAACAAAAACCAAACATAGCAAGCGGAATAAGAATCGGTACTCCAGCAATGACAACAAGAGGAATGAAAGAAGAAGAAATGAAGACAATTGCGGAACTTATTGATAGAACAATAAAAGGCGAAGACAAAGAAAAAATAAAAGCAGATGTATTAAAGCTAACATCAAGATTTCCAATATATTAAAATAATTTGAGACTACTTGGTTTGAGTAGTCTCTATTTTGTTGCTCTTGCAATATTTATATTTATGGTTTAAAATATTCTAAGTTGTAAACAATATTTTAAGATAGGAGAATGTTATGTCTGATTATTTAGTTATAGTGGAGTCACCCGCAAAAGCTAGTACTATAAAGAAAATTTTAGGAAGTAAATATAAAGTTGAGGCATCAATGGGACATATTAGAGATTTGCCAAAGTCTCAACTTGGAATAGATGTAGATAATGACTTTGAACCTAAGTATATAAATATTAGGGGAAAAGCTGAACTTATAAAGAAATTAAAAAAAGAAGCAAGTGAAGCAAGTAAAGTATATCTCGCAACTGACCCTGATCGTGAGGGAGAGGCTATAGCATGGCATTTAGCACATATTCTAGGAATTGATGAAGATTCAAAGTGTAGAATTACTTTTAATGAAATAACCAAAAGCGGAATTCAAAACGCAATTAAAAATCCAAGAAAATTAGATAAAGATTTAATAGATGCACAACAAGCAAGAAGAGCTCTTGACAGAATTGTTGGATATAAAATAAGTCCGCTTCTATGGAAAAAAGTTAGAAAGGGCTTGTCTGCAGGAAGAGTACAATCAGTTGCTGTTAGAATGATTGTAGACAGAGAAGAAGAAATAGAAAAATTTAAACCAGAAGAATACTGGTCATTAACGGCAGATTTAAAACATGTAAAATCTAAAAAGAATTTTTCTGCAAAATTTTATGGTCAAAAAGATAAAAAGATAGAGATTTCATCTTCAGAAGAAGTAAATAAAATTTTATCAGATTTAGAAAATACAAAATATATAGTAGAAAATATAAAGTATGGTGAGAAAAAAAGGAATCCAGCACCACCATTTACAACAAGCACATTGCAACAAGAAGCTTCAAGAAAAATAGGTTTTGCAATCAAAAAGACGATGTCAGTTGCTCAAACTTTGTATGAAAGTGGACTAATAACATACATGAGAACTGATTCTACAAGAATTTCAGAAGAGGCTAGACAAGTTGCTAAAGAGCAAATTGTAAATATGTATGGGAAAGAGTATTACGAAAATAGATATTACAAAGCTAAAAAAGATGCTCAAGATGCTCACGAAGCTATAAGACCTGCGCATATAGAATTAACACCAAGTGAGATTAAAGAAAAACATCCATTAGATCAGTATAAACTTTATAAGCTAATCTATGAAAGATTTTTAGCATCACAAATGTCATCTGCAATTTATGATACTATGGCAGTTGATATTGGTGCAGACAAATATCTTTTCAAGGCTAACGGCTCAAAAATAAAATTTGCAGGTTTCATGACTTTGTACGTCGAGGGCAATGATGAAAATTTAGAAGAAAAAGATGTAATTCTTCCACCACTTGAAGAAAAAGAAGAATTGAAACTAAATGAATTATTGCCAGAGCAACACTTTACAGAGCCACCAACAAGATACACAGAAGCTAGCTTAGTAAAGGCATTAGAAGAAAAAGGCATAGGAAGACCAAGTACTTATGCACCGACAATTACAACAATATTAGATAGAAAATATATAGAAAGAGAGAAAAAAGTTTTATACCCAACAGAACTTGGAAGAATTGTAAATACACTTTTGGAAGAAAATTTTGAAGACATAGTAGATTTGAAATTTACAGCACACATGGAGGATATGTTAGATAATGTAGCCGAGGGAGAAACTAATTGGAAAAATATATTGAGAGACTTTTATGGACCTTTTGCAAAAAACTTAAAAGAAGTTGAAGACAGAATAGGGAAAGTTGAAATAAAAGATGAAGTTACTGACGTGCCTTGCGAAAAGTGCGGACGAATGATGGTAATAAAGATGGGTAGATACGGTAAATTCATGGCATGTCCAGGTTTTCCTGAATGCAGAAACATAAAACCAATAGTTCAAAAATTAGATGTTAAATGTCCAAAATGTGGGGGAGACATATTAGTTAAAAAGAGCAAGAGAGGTAAAAAGTATTATATTTGTGAAAACAATGATAATACTGGAACAAAGTGCGATTTTATAGCTTGGAATGGGCCAGACAAAAATGGAGTGATAAAACCAGCAGAAATAGAAAAAGAAAAGAAAACTAAGAAGACAGCGAAAGCGAAAACTACCAAAACCGCAAAAACTAACAAAAGAGCTTCGAAAAAATAAAGAAATTAGAATATAGATAACCAAAATAGCAATCATGACATAATATAATTACTAGGGGGCGATATAATGAAATTTCTAATTGCAGCAGGCGGCACTGGTGGCCATATAACCCCAGGAATAGCAATAGCGAATAAACTAAAAGAATTAGGAAATGAAGTAATATTTTTAGGAACTAGTACAGGAATGGAAACAGATCTAGTTCCTAAAGCAGGATATGACTTAAAAATAATAAGAGCAAAAGGTTTGATTCGAGGATTTTCTTTAAAAAATATAGAAATAATTAAATGTTTGTTTGATGGCATATCAGATGTGAAAAAAATAATAGAAAAAGAAAAGCCAGATATGATAATTGGAACTGGTGGATATGTTACGGCACCTGCAATTATTGCAGCTCTACAAAAGAAAATTCCATGTATGATACATGAAAGTAATGCACTTCCGGGAAAAACTACAATGTGGCTTTCAAAAAAAGTTGACGTTATAGCTTTAGGATTCGAAGATGCAAAGAAGAGATTACCAAAAGCAAAGAATGCAGTCTATACTGGAAATCCAACAAAAATGAGTGGAAATGTGGATAAGCAAAAGATAAAAGAACAATTAGCATTAAATAAACCACTAGTATTGGTTTTTGGTGGAAGTCAAGGCGCTAAAAAGATAAATGAAACAATGATAGATTTGATAAATGACAAAAAAGAAAAAATATATCAAATTATTTATGCTACAGGTCCTAAAAATTATGATGCGATAATGTCTAAAATAACAAACAAATCGAGTGATGTGAAAATAGAAAAATACATATACAACATGGAAGAGATTATGGCGGTAAGTGATATTGCAGTGTGCAGAAGTGGAGCTTTAACTGTAACAGAGCTTGGAATATTAGGTGTGCCAGCGATATTAGTGCCTCTTCCAACAGCGGCAGAAAATCACCAATACTATAATGCAAAAACTATAGAAGATGCAGGCGGAGGAATTATAATAGAAGAAAAAGATTTGACAAAAGAAAAACTAGAGAACACAATAGAAAATCTACTTTCAGACAAGCAAAAATTAGGGAAAATGAAATCGAAAGCATTAAGAAAAGAAAACATTGGAGCAATAGATAAAATTATGGACGAGATAAATAAGTACGTGAAAATTAAATAAAAGCTTTAAAGTTTGAATGCACTAAAATGTTAAAGTAGGTATGTTAAAAACATATCAAAATTAACATTTGAAAGTGCATTTTTTCTTGTTATTTCACGGTATTTAGTGTAGAATAAAGTTACTAATTTTAGGAGGAGTAAAATGGCAAAAAAACTACTAATAACAGAAAAGCCAAGCGTAGCAATGGAATTTGCAAAGGCTCTTAAAATAAATACTACTAGAAAAAATGGTTATATGGAATCGGAAAACTACATAATAACATGGTGCGTGGGTCACTTAGTAACAATGAGTTATCCAGAGGTATATGATGAAAAATATAAAATGTGGAGATTTGATACATTACCGTTTATCCCAACAGAATGGAAATACGAAGTAATTGCTTCTGTTCAAAATCAGTTCGATATAGTAAAAAGTCTTTTACTAAAAGATGATGTTGATACAATTTATGTGTGCACTGACTCTGGAAGAGAGGGGGAATACATATATAGATTGGTTGACCAAATGGTAGGAGTAAAAGGAAAAGAAAAGAAAAGAGTTTGGATAGATTCACAAACAGAAGAAGAAATCTTAAGAGGTATAAACGAAGCGAAAGATTTAAGTGAATATGATTCTTTATCAGATAGTGCATATCTAAGAGCAAAAGAAGATTATTTAATAGGAATAAATTTTTCAAGAATTTTAACACTTGCGTATGGAAAACAAGTTGCAAAACTAAATAATGAAGAGAAAGTATCTATTTCAGTTGGTAGAGTAATGACATGCGTGTTAGGAATGATAGTAGATAGAGAAAATGAAATTAGAAATTTTGTTAAATCAAAATTTTATAAAATACAACCAAAGTTTAAAGAGGGGTTAACAGCAGAGTGGAAATATGGCGAAGATACAAAAATGCCAATAGTAAAACTAGCAGTCGAAACTAACAATTTATATAATGATAATGGTTTTAAAAACGAGGCAGATGCAATAAGTTTTGTAGAAGCACTAAAAAAATCGAATGCAAAACCAGTAGTTTTAGAAGCGTCAAAGAAAAATCAAAAAGAGAATGCGCCACTTTTATATAACTTGGCAGAAATACAAAACGAATGTAGCAAGAAATTCAAAATATCGCCAGATAAAACACTAGAAATAATACAAGAATTATATGAGAAGAAGCTTGTAACATATCCTAGAACAGATGCAAGAGTGATTTCAACAGCTGTTGCAAAAGAAATAAACAAAAATTTAAATGGGCTTGCAAGATTTAGCAAAGATGAGGAAGTATCATCAATAGTTAAGAAGATGATAGAAAACAAATATAGCACAGATATAGTAAAGAGCAAATATGTAAATGACTCTAAAATAACAGATCACTATGCATTAATCCCGACAGGACAAGGTTTTGAAAACTATGATAAATTAGGAGATTTACAAAAAGATGTTTATAGGCTTATTGCCAAAAGATTTTTAAGCATATTTTTTCCTGCTGCTGAATATACAAAGTTATCAGTAACAGTAGATATAAATGGCGAAAAATTTTATGCTAATGCAAAAGTGTGTACAAAACTTGGGTATCTTGAGGCTTTGAAAGGCGAGCAAACAGATGAAGATGGAGAACAAGTACAAGATACATCATCAAATGCTGATATACTAAAATCTATAAAGAAGGGGCAAGAATTAACACTAGAAGATATCGGAATAAAAGAGGGAGAAACGGCGCCTCCAACGAGATATTCATCAGGTTCAATAATACTTGCAATGGAAAATGCGGGTAAACTAATAGAAGATGAAAAATTGAGAGAACAAATAAAAGGAACAGGAATAGGAACAAGCGCAACAAGAGCAGAGATAATAAAGAAATTAAATAGAATAGGATACATAGACATAAATTCAAAAACTCAAATACTAACTCCAAGTAGCAAAGGCGAGCTTATATATAAGGTAGTAAGATGGGCTGTGCCAGATATGCTTAATCCACAACTTACAGCAAGTTGGGAAAAAGGGTTAGAAATGGTAGCTAATAGAGAAATCGTTTCTGAAATCTTCATGGAAAAATTAGAAAAATATGTGCGAAGCAAAATAGATAGAGTTAAAAGAGGATAAACAAAATAGGACGGAATGAGAAAGATGTACTTTTCTTGTTCCGTCCTAAAAACTTAGTAACATAAATTAAAATACAGGCATACATTATATTAGGCAAGAAAAGTGCACTTTATGTTTTGGCCTCGTGAGAATTCTCACGCAAAAAATTGTGAGGTGAATAAAATGAATAATTACATAATTGAAGGAGGCCATGTATTATCTGGTGAAATTGATGTTTCTGGTTCTAAAAATGCAGCGCTTCCAATAATTGCGGCCAGTATATTAAATGGTGGAACGGTAGAAATAAATAATTGTCCGCAAATACACGATGTAAAAATAATGTTTAGTATTTTGAAAAAACTAGGTTGCAATATAGATATAAATAATAGTAAAATAATAATCGACACGTCAAATATTGACAGTGTAGAGATTCCAGAAGATTTGATGCATGAAATGCGTTCATCTGTTATAATTGCGGGTGCATTGATTCGGAAGATTTGGTAAGTGTAAATTTACATATCCGGGTGGTTGTGAAATTGGTGCGAGACCAATAAACATGCATTTAGACGCATTTAGACAATTAGGTGTAGAAATAAAAGAAGAAAACGGATTTATAAATTGCGAATCAGCAAAGTTAAATGGTACAGAAATTGTTCTAGATTTTCCATCTGTTGGAGCAACAGAAAATATAATGCTTGCAAGTTCGCTTGCAAATGGAACAACATACATTAGAAATGTAGCTAGAGAACCAGAAATAAGAAGTTTACAAGACTTTTTAAATAGTATGGGGGCACAAATTTCCGGAGCAGGAAGCAACACAATAGTAATAAAAGGTGTTAAGTCACTACATGATACATCATATAAAGTTATACCAGATAGAATAGAAGCTGGAACATATTTATGTATGGTTGCTGGATGCAAAGGCGAAATAAAATTGAACAATGTGAATCCAGAACATATAAATTCAGTTATTCATAAATTAAAGCAAGCAAATTGTAAAGTCGGTATATCAAAAGATACAGTTTACCTAAAGATGGATAAAGAGTTATCGCCTACAGATATAAAGACTATGCCGTATCCTGGATTTCCAACAGATATGCAATCACAATTCGTCACACTGCTAACTACCGCAAGGGGAACTTCAATAGTTGTAGAAAATATTTTTGAAAACAGATTCAAATATGTAAATGAATTAATAAGAATGGGGGCAAAAATAACGCTTGAGGGAAAAACAGCGATAATCCAAGGAGTAGGCAAATTAAAATCAGCAAATGTTGAAGCAAAAGATTTAAGAGGTGGAGCTGCACTTGTTTCGGCCGCTTTAATGGCAGATGGCATATCTACAGTTTCCGGAATTATGTATATAAAAAGGGGTTATGAAAATTTAGTTGAAAAACTTACGATATTAGGTGCAAAAATAAGAGAAGAGTGATAAAATACACTCGTGGATTAGATAAAAATGAAAGGTGATAGTTATGGCGAAAAGGATACAGGATTTTAGAAGTTTTAACTCGTCAAATAAGAATACGACTTCTACTAATAATGTAGTAGAAGTCGTACAAAAACCTAAAGTTAATATTAAAAGTGAAAAAGCTAGAAAAAAGTATACAAATACAAGAACTGAAAAAAAACAATATAAAAGTGTAGATGAAAAGAAAGGTGTAAATAAGGCTGTTATAGCATTTTTCATTATTCTAGTTATCACCGGTGTCGGAATAGGATGCCTTTTTTCACCGACTTTTAATCTTCGAGGAATAATAGCGAATGATGGTACAAATGTTACGCGTGCAGAAATATTAAATTCATTCGAGATTGAAATGGGTATAAATGTGTTTAAAATAAATTATAAAGAAATAAAAAATTCTGTAGAGAAGTTACCATACATAAAAAGTGTCGAGACAAAAATTCTTTTTCCAGATGAAATAAAAATCGATTATGTTGAAAGAGAACCTTTTGCTCTGGTAAAATATTTAGAATCATACATGGTGATGGACAAGTATGGATATATACTTGAGATTACTAGACAAAACAAGTATCCAGACTTACCAATAATATATAATATAGAGTTTGATACATATGAAATTGGAAAACAGTTTGAGGATACTGCAAAAACAAAATATGATAATGTTGTTTACTTATTGGAGACTGCATTTAAAAATAAGTTCTCATATACTATATCTGAAATAAATTATGAGAGCATAGGAAATGTGAAATTTTGGATAAAGGAATCAGATATAGAAGTTATATATGGCGATATCGATAGAAACTTTATTGGGGACAAGCTTAATTATATAGAAGAAGTATTAAACAATACAAAAGGAAAAAAGGGAAAGATAGACTTAAGTAATTCTGGCTATCTTGAAGGAAAGACAGTTTTTACAGAAAGATTTTAAGGAGTGATAATATGAAGTTTGATGCAAAAAATATTGTTATGTTTGTAATCTGTTTCTTACTTTCATTTATTGTGACGGTTCAAGTGCGTACAGTAAATGTAAATAATGCAGATATACTTAGACTAAAAAAAGAAAATGAATTAAGAGATGAAATAAATCAATGGAAAGATGCATATAACAATTTGGCATCTAAAAACTCGGAGTTAAATAAAAAAATAGATCAGTATAGAGAAGCTGCTGTTGGCGACACTGATAAAGGAGAATTGTTAAAAAGTGAATTAGATGAGGCTAATATTATAGCAGGTCTTACGGCAGTGAAAGGTAAAGGAATAAAAATAAATATAGATGTTGAAAAAGTGTTAGAAGAGATTGCATTGAACGCAGGAAAATATGACAGCAATGTTTCACTAATTCAAGATTATGATATAATGGCGATTATTAATGAACTTGTAATGTACGGAGCTGAAGCAATCAGTGTTAATGGACAAAGGATAACAAACTTAACATCAATAAAAAGTTCTGGTCCAATAATAAAAATAAACGGTGTTAATACGACGGCGCCATTTGTAATAGAAGCAATAGGTGATCCAGATACACTAGAAGCAAGTATCGTACTTAAAGATGGAAAAGTAGATGAACTTAGAAATTTGAAAATAGATATAACGGTTACAAAAGAAGACTTAGAACTTCGTGGATATGAGGGAAATACAGCACTTAGATACGCAGCTCCACTTATAAAAGGAGGTAAGTAGAATATGAAATCAAGTATAATTTCTATAGTTTGTATTGTAGCTGGAGTGATTCTTGGGGCATTAGCTCCAACTGTTCCTTTTGCATATTCAAGTTACCTTGCCATCGCAATAATGGCTGCTTTTGATAGTATAATTGGAGCGTGGGTAGCAGAGACAAAACATACATTTGATTTAGCAATTTTTGTTTCCGGATTTTTTATAAATGCACTAATAGCGATTTTATTTACGGTTATAGGTGAAAGCTTAAATGTAGATATTTATTTAGCAGCAATTTTTGTGTTTGTGTTTAGAATATTTAATAATCTTTCACAAATAAGAAGATTTGTATTAGATGAAATTGCGAAGAAAAAAGCAAGTGCAAATAATAAATAAAATTAACAGGAACATATTATGCAAACGGAGTGTAAAAATATGTTACATACGTGTAATAAATTTGTAATATTTTTGTAATATAATATTGACTTTTTAAATGTAATATAATATTCTTTAAATACGGAAATTGATTAGGGAGGTGTAGAGTTGGCCATCGGGGATATTATCGTAGGAATTGACATAGGCACCTCAAAAGTGTGCTGTTGTTTGGGCCAAATCAATAAGTTTAATCAAGTTGAAATTTTAAATTCATCAAGTGTAACATGTGAAGGAGTTAAAAAAGGAAAAATCGTAAGTACGGATGCAGTCGCTAGGGCCATACGATTTGCAGTAAGCGATATAGAAGCAACACAAGACTTTATAATAAAATCTGCCTATGTAAATATAATTGGAAAATATGTATCAATTTTTAAAACAAAATATGGAGTAAAGTTAGAGGATAAATACGCTGGTGTTAGTCAAAAAAATATAGATTCATTAATTAGAAATGTTGGTGAAATAGAAATTCCTGATGGACAGCAAATCATCGATATAGTACCAACGAGGTTTATTACGGATTCAAGAATTACAGACGATCCAATTGGTATTTTTACAGACTCGTTGGAAGCCGAATTTGATGTGATAATAGCAGATAAAATGGCTGTCAAAAATATAGGAATGGCTATGCAAAAAGCAGGACTTCTAATTGATGGGATTGTTATTAATGGTTATGCAATGAAAGAGATTGTTCTTTCAGAAGAAGAAAAGAAACAAGGAGTATTACTATTAGATATAAGTTCTGGTAGTGTTGATGTTTCAGTATTCAAAGAAAACGGGGTGTTGTATACAGATACTATACCGGTTGGTGGAGAAACAATAACAAATGATATTTCAATAGGGCTTGAAATATCATATCAAGAAGCAGATAAGCTAAAGAAACAATATGGTCTTGCAAGGGTGTCATATATAGACAATGATTACAGCATAACATTATCTACATACAATGGTGAGAAAGGTTCTAGAACAGTTAAGTGTTCAGAACTAGTTGAAATAATCGAAGCGAGAGTAGAAGAAATTTTCTCATTGATAAAAGAGCGAATTGATGAGAATGGATTAAAAAATTCAATTTTTTCTTGCGTAATAGCAGGACAAGGTATAAATTCAATAAATAAAAGTGAAAAGGTTGCAGAGGATATATTAAAAATGCCAGTGAGATTTGGAAATTCTAAGACGGCAAATTTGATAAAACCAGAATGCTCTGGAGCTTACGGAATAGTTAAATATGTCTCAAATATAAAGTATTCAAAAAATATAGGCAGTAAGATACAAGAAGATGTTGAGCCAAGTTTTATAGAAAATGTAGTTCAATCTTTTAAAAGCTTAATAGGTAGAAAACCGAATAAACTAAGAAAGTAGGGGGTATTTTAAAGTGTACGATCAAGATGTAAGTAATTATGATGGAATGGCTAAAATAAAAGTAATTGGTGTTGGTGGAGCTGGTAATAATGCCATAAACAGAATGGTTGACGCAAAGGTCACAGGAGTTGAATTTATCGCAGCTAACACAGATAGACAAGCATTAGTATTATCTAAAGCTCCAACTAAAATTCAAATAGGAGAAAAATTAACAAAATGCCTAGGTGCAGGAGGAGATCCATTAGTTGGTGAAAAAGCGGCAGAGGAAACTAGAGAAGAAATTGCCAATGCACTAAAAGGTGCTGACATGGTATTTGTAACAGCAGGTATGGGCGGCGGAACTGGAACAGGTGCTGCACCAATAGTTGCACAAATAGCAAAAGAGTTAGGAATTCTTACAGTTGCTGTTGTTACTAAACCATTTTCATTCGAAGCCAAAAAGAGAATGCAAAATGCTGAAAGAGGAATAGCAAGCTTGAAAGAAAAAGTTGATACATTGGTTGTAATTCCAAATGATAGATTAATGCAAGTAGTAGAAAGAAAGACTACATTTACAGAAGCATTTATTTTATCAGACGAGGTTTTACGCCAAGGTGTACAAGGTATATCAGATTTGATTGCAATCCCTGGATTAATAAATCTAGACTTCGCGGATGTAAAAACAATAATGTATGATACTGGTATGGCTCATATGGGTATTGGTAGAGCATCAGGAGAAAACAGAGCAGAAGAAGCTGCAAAGGCTGCTATAAACAGCCCATTGCTAGAATCATCTATCGATGGTGCAAGAGGAGTATTATTAAATATTACTGCTGGACCAGATTTGGGAATATTCGAAGTAAATACAGCAGCAGAACTTGTTCAAAAGAGTATTGATCCAGATGCAAACATAATCTTTGGTGCAGTCATCGATGAGAAGATGGGAGATGAAATGTCTGTTACAGTCATTGCAACAGGATTTGATAAAGATAGAATTCCACTATCTCAAGTATCAGTTGACAGACTATTAGATAAAACTGCATTTGAAAAAAATGTTTCAACTCCAGAAATTAGAACATCAAATGCAAACGATTTAGATGTTCCTACTTTTCTTAGAAAAAATAAAAAAATAATAGACAGTAATTTTAATATAAACTAGTAAATAATAATATAGAGTTTTATTAAATTAGTAAAAACCATTTGAACTTTGATGTTTAAATGGTTTTTTTGCATTTTATTGGAGAAATATTTTGGTATAAGCGAACAAGCTTAGACAAACTTTTTAACATAAATGTTGTAGAATTTAGCTAAAGGTGAGTGAGATGACAATTTATATAGACGAGTTGTTTTTAAACAATCTACTTATAACGTATCTAGTGTTAATTGCAGTAAAAAAGATTTTAAATAAGACTTGTTCTTGTTGGCGATTATTTTTTTCAAGCATAATTTCAACCATACTTTCAATTATATTAATTTTGTACGACGAAAATAATAATATCATTCTAAAAATAAGTGTTTTATTAATAACAGCCTACATTGCATTCATGCCTAGAAATTTGAAAATACTTATACCAGAAATGTTAACAATATTAATAGTGACTTTGATTTTAGGTGGAATCTACAGTTCGACAATTAATAAAGCCACAGAACTTTTGCTATTATTAGTGATAAGTTATATAGGAATAAAAGAATACAATGAATATTATAAGAAGAAAAAGTGGAAAGCAAGAAATACATATACAGTGAAGATTAATATAGAAAATAAAAATATAGAGCTAAAAGCTTTTTTAGACACAGGGAATATGCTACAAGAAGTGTTTAGCAGTGAATCTGTAATTATAATATATGAAGGTGCTATTGAAGGAAAAGTTTCTGGTAACATTATAGAAGCAATCAAAAATGGAAAATTTGAAGGAATCGATTTTAATATTTTGAAAAATATAAGACCAATTACATACTCTGTTGTTAATGAGCGAGAAAAAATGATGTATGGGCTAAAAATCAAAAATATAGAAATATATGTTGAAAACAGAAAGATTGTAAGAAACGCTGTGATTACTGTAGCAAATCATAAATTCGATGGAGCCGATGCTTTAATTGGCATAAATTTATTAGAAGGAGGTTATGAAAGTGGATATTCTGATAATGCTAAAACAGAAAATAACGAGATTATTTGCTAAAATACTTACAGCAATTGGTTTAAAAGAACAAAATGAATTATATTACATTGGCGGTGCAGAGACACTACCGCCACCACTCTCTCAAGAAGAAGAAACGGAAATTTTAAACAGACTTCTTAATAATGATGAGTCTGTAAGAAAAATATTAATAGAAAGAAATTTAAGATTAGTTGTTTATATAGCTAAGAAATTTGAGAATACTTCGGCAGGAATAGAAGATTTAATATCTATAGGTACAATAGGATTAATGAAAGCAATAAATACATATGATGTTAAGAAAAATATAAAATTGGCTACGTACGCATCTAGGTGTATCGAAAATGAGATTTTAATGCATCTAAGAAGAACTAATAGGCTTAAAAACGAAATTTCGATAGACGAGCCATTAAACACCGATGGTGACGGAAATGAATTGCTGTTATCCGACATAATAGGAACAGACGAAGATATAGTGTTTAAAAATATAGAGGATGAAGTAGACAAAAAGATAATAGAAGAATCATTAAAAAAACTTAATAAAAGAGAAAAAAACATAATGGAATTAAGATTTGGATTTAAAACAGGAATTGAAAAGACACAAAAAGAAGTGGCAGAGATGCTTGGCATATCCCAATCTTACATATCAAGAATAGAAAAGAAAATAATAGGAAGAATGAAAAAAGAAATGAAAGCCAAAATATAAAATGAATGTGTGGGAAAGTTCATAAGAAAAGTATAAAAAAGCCCCCAATGGAAATAATTTTATTAAAAGAATTTCTAAAGGGAGGTTTTATTTTGATTAAAAAAGTAGAAATCTGTGGTGTGAATACCTCCAAATTGCCAGTGTTAAGTAATGAAGAAAAGGAAAAACTATTTATAAGAATCAAAAATGGTGATAATGAAGCAAGAGAAGAATTTATAAATGGTAATTTGAAACTAGTCTTGAGTGTAATAAGAAAGTTCAATAACAGAGGAGAAAATGTCGATGATTTGTTCCAAGTTGGGTGCATAGGGCTTATAAAAGCAATAGATAATTTTGATTTGTCGCAAAATGTACTTTTTTCAACATATGCTGTGCCGATGATAATTGGAGAAATCAGAAGACATTTAAGAGATAACAATGCAATAAGAGTAAGTAGGTCTTTAAGAGATATTGCATATAAAGCTATGCAAGCAAAGGAAAAGCTAATATTAAAGAATAATAAAGAACCCACTATTGCAGAAATAGCAAAAGAATTAGGATTGGAAAAAGAGGAGGTAACAAATGCATTGGATGCGATACAAGAACCAGTATCTCTTTATGAACCTATATATAATGATGGGGCAGATAGTTTATATTTAATGGATCAGTTGAAGGACGATAGTAATAGTGATGAAAACTGGACAGAAGATATCGCAATAAAAGAAAGCTTGCGAAAACTTAATAAGAGAGAAAGAATGATAATAAGAAAAAGATTTTTTGATGGAAAAACTCAAATGGAAGTCGCAGACGAAATTGGCATTTCACAAGCACAAGTATCAAGATTAGAAAAAGAAGCATTATTGCACATGAGAAAAAATATATAAAAGTTGTAATCATTTTATAGTAGATAGAATATTAATATATTAAAGAAAAATCATTTATAACGTAAAAAGATAAGTATATTTTGCACTTTTTAGTTTGGAAGTCTAGTGGTTTTCGTAGTAGTAACGACAATATAAGAACAACATTACAAAATTTACAAAAGTACTTGACATAACATATGTAAAATGATATATTAAAAAGCGCACAACTAAATTTTAGGAGGAAAAAAGCATGACAAATTTTGCCGGCTGCTTGGAGGAGTACGAAAAAAGAGGCGGAAAATTAACTGAGGATGAAGGTTTTTGGTTACCTAGACGCCAATTTTTAAAAGTATCCAAAAAAAGTGACGAAAGGATTGAGAAACTATTTGAGGGAAAGTATACAATCTCAGAGGAGATTTCGACCTACCGAGCTTTTGAGTATCGGGCGGCGATAAAGCCAACTATTGGTATGTCGCCAAAGCAGATAAAGAAAGAAGTGCGTAATACACTAAAAAATCAAAAAATTAACGCAACCGTTAGCGTTAAGACAGGTACGGTAAATAACGATTATTTGTACTTAACGATAACTGTTGAGTAACAAAGTGAGCTAAGTATGCTAATAAAAAAATTTATTAGATACTTAGCTCTTTTTGTTATAAAAATTATAGGGCTAACGTATAAATAATTATATATTATAGTTATGATACGGAGGTGAATTAGAATTGGGAAGAGCACTTACATTTAAACAAAAAGAAGTAATAAATTTAACAGATGGCAGAAGGCTAGGATATGTACAAGATGTAGAAGCAAATTTTGAAACAGGAGAAATAACAGCAATAATAGTTCCAGGGACAAATAAGCTTTTTTCATTAGGAAATAAAACGGATATAGTTATACCCTGGAAGAATATAAAAAGAATAGGAGATGACATAATACTTGTTGAGATAAGTTAAATGATAAAAATTATCTGCAAACCAATAGGGGTTGACAGACACAAAATGCTGAAATATCAATACTTTGAACGATGATGAATTTTTGATGAAAAAATAATGAAAAATAATTAAAATTTTTGTTGACAATTGTCGCTTAGGGTGTTAATATAGAACATGTCGACAGCGACAACAACTTATTGAGAACACAAAGATTGCAGATGAATTGTATAGACAAAATCTGAACAAAAAGTTCAAAAATAAATTTTAAAAAACTGTTGACAGATGCAAACAACTTTAGTATAATACAAGAGCTTTAAGAAATTAAAGCAAAGCACATTGAAAAGTAAACAATGAGAAATAAGAGAAACCAAGCGAAAGTTTGA
>CAUGFN010000021.1:0-22276 GCA_959598745.1 uncultured Eubacteriales bacterium | reverse complement strand
TACATTGTGCAAATCCATATTGTTGAGCTCCTAATTCACCAAATTGTTTTACTTTGGTTAAATACTGTGTATATGTATAATAGTCGCTATTTGATGTTGATGATACAGTATTAAAACTTGCATATCCCCACTTTGGACATGTTCCCCATACTTTTATCTCGTATGTTCCTGCTGTTGCATATGTATGTGTTGGGAATGATGTTGTTACTGTTTGCTCTGCCGTGCCATCGCCCCAATCTACTGTTATGTTTAAGCCTGTGCCTTGGACTGGTAATTTAATTGTTGTATTCGCACTTGGTATTGTCCATTCGGTTATCATGTAGGCTGCTGTGTCTGCTTGTGCTTTAACTACTTGGCATTCTATGCTTGCGTTTACATCGCCATAGTTTGTTGTTTCTTTTACGTTTATTGTTATATTGGCTTTTCCTATTTCTTTTCCTACTATTGTTAATGTTCCGCCATTTGTTGTTGAAGTATTTGTTACACTTATTACTGTTTCGTTATCATTTTTTACATAAACGTCTGCATTTTCTCCATCATATTTGTATGTTAATATTGTTGTTTTTCCTTGTTCTAATTCAACTGATTTTTCTATTGTCAATGTTCTATCTAGTTTCTTTATTTCCCATTCTAGTTTTACATCTGCTGTTGTTTGGTCTTCCCATGAATAAATACTGCTATCTTTTAATGATACAGTTACTACTTGTTTTCCTGAGTTTATTCTTGTTATATTGCTTGCTGTCATTGTTGCTGTATTATAGTTTTCTAGTTGTACTGTTTGCTCTGTTCCTGTGTAGATATATTCTCCACTTACTTTTGGTTTTTGAATTATCATTTTGCCAACCGTATCGTATGTTATTGCTTTTATTGTTCTTTCATTATATCCGTCTTTTGTTGCTACTACTTCAACGTATATGTATTTTCCTATTTCGGCTTTTGTTATTTGATATGTGTTTGTTCCTATTTTTATTTGTGTTCCGTTTTCTGTTGATGCAATTGAATTGCTATACCATTTATATGTTAAGTTACAATCTGTTGGTTTTATTTCGCTAGTGTCTACAATTAGTGTTGCTCCATATTCAAGGTCGCCAGATATTAATATTTTTCCTGTTATATCTTCTAATACTTCTCCTGTGTATTTGACATCTAGTTCACTTGTTGTTGTATAGATTGCCATTACTGGATTAGTTTTTACCGCAGTTTCCTCTGTGTTGCATCCGTTATTTATTAATAAACATCTATATTCAAATGCTGTATTTGCTTTTGTTACATTTGTTATTATTAATTTTGATTGTTTCTCATTGCTTTCTACTATTCCTATTTTTGTTCCTTCAATGTTTTTCCATATATTTATTCCTGGCTCTTTATATTGCCATTGATATCTTTGAGTATATTGCGATTTTACTGTAAATGATACTGGTTCTCCTGGAACTGCTTTTGTTATTTTTGGTTGCTCTGTTATTTTTGGAGCGAAAGTTGTTCTTATTTTTACTCTCGAGCTTCCTTCTATTGTTGGTATTGTGTATGTTGCTGTTAGATTTGAAACTTTTTTATCTAGTATTGTTATTTTTCCGTTTTTATCTATTAATTCTATTTCTCCATACACTACATAGCCATCTTCTGGTTCTACTGTAAAGTTTGAAAAGTCACTTATTAATAGTTGTTCTCCACTTTCTACTTCCACTCCTGCATTTGTTTTTACTTTGAAGTTTCCGTTTCCTTCAAATGTTACAAAGTATTCATTTATTTCTACTAAGATGTATGTTGAAAAGCTTCTTGCTTTAAATTCTACTGTGTCTTTTCCTATTTTCTTTATATTTATTTTTTCATATTTTTTGTTGTTATCTTCCATATGCAAGATTACATATGTTTTGTCTTCTTCTAGTTCTAATCCGCTTATTTTTACTATTACTTTTTCGCCTTGTTTTTCTGGTTGATATTTTTGATTTTTATTATTTATTCCTATTTCATAAGATGCTATTACTTTCGAATCTTTGTATATTTTTTGTGCTATTTCTTGGGATTTGTTTTCGTCTACTTCTTTTATTGTTAATTCTGATTGTGCCGGCATATTGCCTTCTATCTCTACTTTTTGTTTTTCATTTATGTTTTGCGTTAGACTTTTCTTTACTAGGATTCCGCTTTTTGAAAGGTCGACACCACAATTATCACATAGCATGTTTTGGTCTTCATCTATATGATTTCCACACGATATTAAATTCGAGTTTTCTTTGACGTTTTTATTACGCCAACATACTCCCAGTGTTATTATCCCTATCGCAATTATTGTTATTATTGTTAATATAATCGCTTTCTTTTTCATTCGTGTCATCCTTTCAAAATTTTATATTTTTAGTGTCTTCCTGTTCCTCCACACATGCCACATGTTACACATCCTTGTTCACTTGGACCTGTTTTAAATGAACTTCCACAACCTGAACATTTTGAGTCTGCCCACATATGCGTTGAACAGCCTTGTTTTATTAGAGTTTTCTTTCCACATATCGAACATTTTATTGGTGTACTATTGATATAGTATCCACATGAGTATCCAGTTCCGTTACAAACTGAGCATATTTCTTGGTCATCTCCTGTAGAACCACCACCACTATTATTGCATTCGCAATGTATAAAACAATTTCCGCATTTGCTACATAAATCATAGTGATTTTCACAATTTTCACATTCATTACATGTTGTTTTGCTACATGTATGGTCTGTTGTAAATCCTGTGTCGCAACCATAACATCTACATACTTCTTCTATTCTTGCTGATATAGTGTAGTTTTTCCTTACATCTGCTATTGAAAATACTAATGAACTTTTTGGGGTATCTAAATAATTTTCTGTACCATCTATGATTGTCGATTTTATTTTATATCCTGTACTTGCATCTATATTGAATTGTGCCGTTTCTCCCTCGTTTACATATGCGTTATTCACAACTCTCCATCCATCTGATGCATTGTAATATATTCTTCCTCTACTTGGTTGTTTTATTGTTATTGTATATGTTATTTCTTGCCATTCTGCAAATAATGTATGTTCTTTTGAATTTGTTACTTCGGTGTTTTCTGTAACTGTTCCATATGAACCGTTATACCAACGTATGAATTTATATCCTGCTTTTGTTGGGGTTGGCAATTCTCCATATGTTTCTCCATATTTAACTTGTTTTTGTGTTGGTGTTACTGTTCCGCCTTGTGCGTCAAAGTTTACCGTTACTGATATTCTTTCTTCTTGTGTTGCACTTGCTACTAATGTTATTGCTCCTGCTGGCATTTCAAATATTGCTTGTTTTGCACTTTGGTCTGGAAGTAATGAGCTTGAGCTTGATGTCCATTTATTGAATACATATCTATATGATGAAGTTGTTGCTGCAACTGTTGCATCGATTGTTACCTCTTGACCATATTTATATCTTCCTGCTCCTGTGACTGCTGCTATGTTTGTACCTTTTGTTAATGTTAATGCATACGTTTTTCTTGTGTAATATAAATATATTGTTCTACTTCCATCTGGCAAAATTGTTGTGGTGGTGATTGCTTCTCCGTTTGGCTCTACCGTTCCTTTTGTATATGTTCCACCTGTTATTGTTATTTTCTGTGCTGCCAATCCAATTCTTGCTTCTGTTATTCCTGTTTTTTCTTCTATCTTGTAAATTGAGTATCCGTCACCTGCTAAATTTTCAAACATATGATAAACTGTATATTTTGTATCCGGTCTTACTGCCCAATGTGCATATAATGTTGTGTTTGCCGGATCCACGCTTGTACCTGCCTTTACAACAGTTCCTCCTGTTTTATCTGTGTACCATCCTGTAAATGAATATCCTGCCTTTTCTGGTGTTGGTAATGTTCCATATGTGCCTGTTGCTGATACTGTTATTTTTTCTGGTTCTACTGTTCCTCCATTTGGGTCTAATGTTATATCTACTGATGTTGTACTCCAATGTGCATATAGTGTTATGTCTTTTATATTTTGAGATTTGCTTGTTGAAACAACCCTTGTTCCGCCCGTTTTTGTTGTATACCAACCTATAAATATCATATTTGTTAATGTTGGTGTTGGTAATTCTCCATACATTTCTCCATACGTTACTGTTTTTGCACTTGTTCCTACTGTTCCTCCATTTGCATCGAATGTTACTGTTACGCTTATTGGTTCGAAATATGGATATAATGTGTGGTTTTGTGTTTCTGTTACTACTGTATTTGCTTCTATTTTGGTTCCTTGTCCATTTTCTTTTGTGTACCATCCTTTGAATGTATGCCCTTTTTTTGTTACTGTTTCAAAATTACCATATGTGCCACCGACTTTTATTTCTTTTCTAGTATAGCCTTTCAATGTGACTGTTACTTTATCTTCGGCTTCAAGCTCCCATATTCCATGTCTATCATACCCTGTTGTTTTTGTAGTAGTTTTTAATGATAATATAGGTCTTACACCTGCAACACTTTTTGATGGATATGCTGTGATAACACCATCATCGCCTACTCCCCATACTAGTGTTTTGTCTGCTCTTGATGCCAAGAAATATCTTATTCCTATATTGTATATTCCTTTATATTGCTCACCTATTAGTTTTGTATCACCTTCAAACGACAATATTGGAACTCCAGAAAAATCTACTAATTCTTTATCTATTATTGTCCCACCCGTTTCTCCTTTTGTTGGTGTTTTAATCGCATTTACACTGATTCCTGTATTATTTTCTAAACTCATTTTTGATACATTGGGTGTTGGTTTTATTGGGTGTGTTTCATCAGAAGTTGGCTTTGGTGTAATCTTTCCTGTGTCTGGTTTGGTTTCCGTTATCTCTAATCCTGCAACATTTGCTACGTCATAAAGATTTAATGCTCTAACTACTGGATTATTTGACGAATCAAACTTTGTATATTTATTTGTGAAGATGTCTATTAATTCTCCATTTGCTATAAAACCTTTTTGTATATAAGTATCGTCTTTCATCGCAATGGTATTACTAAATTCTGTTTTCAAAAATGATTTACCTAAATTTGTTACAACCGATGAACTTAGTGCGGATGTATGGTTGTACATCATTGGAATTCCAGCACTTATTAGATTTACAGTTCCTTTAGAGTAGTTTCCGTCTAGATCAACATCCTTACTATATACTCTCCAACCTGTTTTATATGCTCCATTCGTATCTGATACTAACTCATCTATCTTGTATGACACTGGATAATTTACATAGTCACCTACTTCGACCATATCTGCAAGATTAGGTAATTTAGTTACATCGTTTGTCCATACTGCGTATAATGTTATATCTTTGTTTGCTCCTTTAAAGCTTTCTGCTGTTATTGTAGAGTTTTGCATATAACTTGCTACTGTTGAATTTTTATTTGTACTCCAGCCCAAGAAATACTTACCATCATACGTCGGTCTTTCTTCCGTGACTTTTATAGACATTCCGAAATATGATTCTTGGCTAGCAGGAGTATTCTTTCCGCCGTTTGCATCATAAATCAAATTATATTTTACATTTTCACCAGTAAATATTTCTGATACATTTCCTGCTTCATCTTTGAAAAACGCATATATTTTAATATTTTCTTTTGTTTCCGGCAATGTAATTTTTTTGCTAGTTGAATATGTCTCCCAGTCTTCATCCAAAATTTCAATTTGATTTGCGTTAGGAGTAGTTGTTATATACATTTTCAAGTTTGCAGACGTTGTTACATTATCTGTTGCTGATATCTTTAAAGTTACATCTAGATTATCCACATAGTTTATTCCCTCTGTTATTGTTGAGTTTGTAATCGTGATATTACCTTCTGGTGGAATCATATCTTTTGTCTCTGTTGCTAATGACGATTTGACCATTCCAAGAGTTAATATAAGCATCATCGTTAACGTCTTTTTTAATATTTTTTTCATATGTACTACCCCTCCTAATTTTTAACCATCGTGTTTGCTTTTATTATAATATTTAATTATTTTGTGTCTAGTCCTGTAACGCATGCGTTTTAACACTTTTATTAATTTTGTTTTTTTATTTCGTTTACGGAAGTACATTATTTATGTTTGCTTTTTTTCTATTTTTTTCTTTTGTTAAATTTGAGTTAAAAAAATGTTACAAGCTTTTTAATATTCTTGTAACATTTCTGTAATATTTGCTTTTTTTTTATTTTTCTTTTCGCCTTTTTCACTTATATGCGTAAGAAAAAGTGGAGAGAAGCTTTTTTAGCTTTTCTCCACTCTTTAGTTGTTTTATCGTATTTCTTTTAAAATTTCGCTTTCTTCTCTATAGCCTAATATTCTTTTTACTTCTTCACCGTTTTTGAATATTAGCATTGTTGGATATCCTTTTATTTCATATTTTTCTTTCAATTCTTTTACATTTTCATTATCTATATCTGCTTTTGCTATTTTTATATCTTTGTTTTCTTTTGCTATTTTTTCTAAGACAGGTGTTAGCTTTTGGCATGGTCCGCACCATGTTGCCCAAAAATCTACAATTACTATTCTATCGCTGTTCAATACTTCTTTTTCAAAATTTTCACCTGTAATATGCTTTATTTCATTTGTTCTTTGAACAACTTCTACATTTTCTTTTATGTTTGATATTTCATTTTCTATGTTTGTAACAACATCTGTCTCATCATACATTTCAATACCATTTAGCGCAATTATTGAGGCAATAACAATTGTTAAAATACACTTCATCATATTGATTCCTCCATTATTATTTTCAATTAATCTAGTACATTTTAGTATTTTAGATTTCTACTCTTTTTACTCATATTTGCTTTTAAATTTTTCATCAATTGCTTTTTCAACATTTTCAGCATCATTAGATACTATTATTATTACTATTCCATTTTGTTGTTTCATTGAAATGTTTTTTTCATTGTTTACAATTAGGCTTATTGCGGTCTTTGTAGCATATATTTTTCTTAAATCTTCTATACGATCATTGAACATTCTGAATATGTCTAATGCTTGAGGCTCGCTTGAAATTTTAAATAGCCAAATTTCTGTGTATTCAGTATCACTTTCATATATAGCGACTCTTTTTTCTAGTCCTTTATATTCTTTCAAATCTAAAAGTTCATCTGCGATCTCATTTTTCACAGGCTTTAGTTCTGCTACTTCGCCACTTTTTACGTTTTGCAATAAGTCGCCCAAATTCATTTCTTTATTTATTGGTTCCATTCCTTCTTCTGCAACATTTCCTGTATTGTAAAATGTATAATTTTCTTTAGCCTCATTAACTTTGCAAGGATTTACTATTGCAACTATTAGTACTACTATAACTGATATTATAGCAACTATTCCAACACTCATTATTATTTTTGCCTTTGTTTTATTCTCCATGAAATTTCCTCCTTTGTATAATCCACTTTTAAAATCAAATTTATTATACATCATTATTTTTTTATATACAACAGAAGAATTTGAGCAAAGAAACATTATTTTTTATGTTCAATTTGGAAAGCGCAAAAAAACTGGTGCAGAGCAATTTTCAGGCTAATCCACTTCAGCTATTGGCAAAGAGGCCAATTAAAAATAGATACAGGAATAAGTCTAGATTTGGATAAGCAACTTAAAGCTGAAAAAGATGAATTCGAGCTTGAACTTTAATCTTAAATAAATAAAAAAATGAGACATACCTCTTTATTGGTATATCTCATCTTCAGACTAATATTAATTAGCCTGCCATTATCTGCACTGCGGGATTTATGACACCGCATCTTCATACCCCCTTGCTATGCTTCAGGCCATCTATGCTTATTTCCGACTCCTCGCTACGCTTTCGCACAGTTTCTGCGAGTAGACAAAAAAATAGTAGCTCTCGCTACTATTTTATGGTGCCTACTCGCGGAATCGAACCACGGACACAGGGATTTTCAGTCCCTTGCTCTACCAACTGAGCTAAGTAGGCATTTATTCAAATAAAAAAAATAACCATTAATAAAATAATGGCGACCTGAAAGGGGCTCGAACCCTCGACCTCTAGCGTGACAGGCTAGCGCTCTAACCAACTGAGCTATCAGGCCATTGTATTTTATCACGCGTTTATGCATGATTTTTAAAGAAAGTGGTGGGCACTATAGGGCTCGAACCTATGACCCCCTGCTTGTAAGGCAGATGCTCTCCCAGCTGAGCTAAGCGCCCACTTCTATATTGCCTTGCGACTTCTTAAGTATACTTTATAGTAAGTATTTTGTCAATAAAAAAATTTATTTTTTTTGACTTTTTTCTTAAGAGGTTCAAGAGAAATTTTCTTTCTCTCAGCAAGATAGATTGTAACATTTTTACCATACTTAGTCAAGCAAATTTGCAAATAATTCAAAAAGAATTTTTGACGTAACTTTCACTCGGCCTTGTACGTAAGGCTGAGCGGAAATTTATCTTTTTATTTAATCAAGTTTAAAATTTCCTCTTTGCTAAATTTGTATTTTTTATTGCAGAATTGGCATGTCAGCTCTGTTTCTTCATCTTCTGCCAATTCCATTATGTCTTTTCTTCCTATGCTTATTAATGCTTTTTCCATTCTTTCTCTTGAGCAATCACATTTATATTTAGGATGTAATTCCTCAACTTCATATGTTGCTAAATCATCTGATATGTATTTTGCTATTTCTTCTAATGTCATGCCTTCTTCTAGCATTTGTGTTATTGATTTTGATTCTTTTAAGCGTCGTTCTATTAGACTTATTATTTCATCTGGTGTATCTGGCATTATTTGCAATACGTATCCTCCAGCCTTTTTTACACTTCCATCCTTTTCAACAAGTACCCCTAGAGCAACTGCTGATGCCGTTTGTTCTGACATTGCATAGTAATATGCAAAGTCTTCTGCTATTTCGCCCGTTTGTAGTGGAACATTTCCTACATATGGCTCTTTTAATCCTATATCTTTTATTACATTCAATTGTCCTTTTCCGATTATTGCACTTACATTTAATTTTCCATTCGGCTTTAGTGGTGCTTCTGCCATCGGATTAGCTATGCATCCTTTTACTTCTCCGTTTTTATTAGATACTGCTATTATTTGTCCTGCAGGCCCATCGCCTAGTATTTGTATTGTTAATTTGTCTGCTTCATTTTTCATCATTGTTCCCATAAGTACTGCCATTGTTAATGTTCTTCCAAGTGCAGCTGTTGGTGTTGGGTTAGTTTGATGTATTTCTCTTGCCTCTTCTACTAGCTCTGTTGTTTCTACGCATGATATTTTTACCATGTCCACATGAGCCATGAATTTTTTTAATTTGTCCATTAATATTCCTCTTCCTTATACATGATTTTTTCAACGATTATAATAACACATTTAGACTTCTATTTCAATCTCAATAATTGTAGCTGTATAACTCCTCCTTTTGGCATAACAAAAGCTCACTAACTTTTGCTAGTGAGCTTGTTTTTGGACTAATCTATATTATTAAACAGTTGCAACCGGTGTTACGTTAGCTGCTTGTGCACCTTTCATACCATCTACTATATCGAATTGAACTTCTGCTCCTTCTTCTAATGTCTTATAGCCATCCATTGTGATTGCTGAATAATGTACAAATACATCTGTTCCTGATTCTCTTTCGATGAATCCAAATCCTTTCTCAGCATTAAACCATTTTACTTTTCCTCTTTCCATCTTTCTTTCCTCCTACTTTCTTTAGTACTTTTTTGTTGTTTTATCTTTTGAATTTCGCTCAATGTATAACAACTGCTTTTAGTTTATCATAGTGAATTATGATTGTCAAAACAATTGCATAAGTTTTTGTATTTTTTATTTTATCAATTTTTTCATTTCTTCTATTGCTTTATTTAGTTGTTCATCTTCTTCTGTTTCTTCGTTTTGTTCTACTTTTATTGTTGGTTCTACACCTTTTTCATTTATGCTATTTCCGTTTGGTGAGAAGTATTCGCTTATGGTTACTTTTACGTATGTTCCATCTCTCAAGCTCTTGAATTCTTGTACTAATCCTTTTCCATAGGTTGTTGTTCCAACTACTTGCCAGCCATAGTCTTTTAATGCCGCTGCTAATATTTCTGATGCACTTGCCGAGTTTTTATTTACTATTACTACTATTGGCACATCTATGAAGTTTGAATCTGAATACAATGTTTCTTCGTTTCCGTTTTTATCTACGGTATATACTATTCTTCCTGTCGGCAATAATTTATCTGCAACATCTGCCGCCACCGATAATAGTCCACCCGGATTGTTTCTTAAGTCTAGTATAAGTCCTTTTGCCTTTTTCTTTTTAAATAATTCTTTTGTTGCTTCGTCAAATTTTTCTGTTACATTTTCGTCGAATGAGCTAAATGAAATATATCCAATATTTCCATCTAGCATTTTATATTCAAATGATGTTAATTCTACTTTTCTTCTTGGTAATTTCTTTTCTATTATTTCTTCGTCGCCAGATGCATTGTATCTTGCGAATTTTACATCTACTGTACTACCTGTTATTCCTTTTAGTCTTGATGCCACTTCCTCTAATGAAACTCCAACAACGCTTACGCCATTTATTTCCGTGATATAATCACCCGGTTTTACACCTGCTTCTTCTGCCGGTGAACCCTTTATTGGGCTTAGTACTATTACTGTGTCTTTTTTTGTATCAATTGATATATACATTCCAACGCCTTCATAATCCCCTTCTGTTTCCATTAAAAATGATTCCGTTTCATTTTTATCAAAGTATGATGTGTATGGATCTCCAAGCGCTTCTAGCATTCCCTTTATCGCACCTTCTTCTAGTTTTTGCATGTCATATTCTTTCAAGTAGTCTCTTTCTATAACTCCCATTACTTTTTTTAGTTTTGCAAATTCTGCTGTTGATGATTTCAAATCATATAATGTGCTATAGTATTCATCATTTTCTAATGCATCCTTTGCATATGAGTATGACATTACTATATATACAACCGCTGCAGTTATAATCATCCATAATATTGTGTAGCCTATTGAACTTTTTGATTTATTTTCCATACATATTCTCCTTTATTTTGATTTTTTTCTTTCATTACCTATAAGCACTCCACTTGCTAATGTTGTAAGTGGAATTGTGCATATCAATCCAATACTTCCTGCTATTGCTCTTAGAATTTCTTCTGTTATTATTTCCTTATTTAGGACTTCGTATATATCTAAATTTCCAACTGCAAATATTAGAATTGTTACCAACGCACCACCTGTGTATGCGAGGATTAACGTATTTGTCATCGTTCCTATCATGTCTTTTCCTATGTTCATTCCCGATTTTATAAGACCTTTTATTGTTATTTCTGGCTTTTCAGTTTTTAATTCTTGAAGTGCTGATGCTATTGACATTCCAACATCCATACACGCTCCTAATGCACCTATTATTATTCCCGAAAATAATATTCCTCTAAAACCAAATGTTTTTGCAGCATCTGATAATCCTGCAAGAAGTCCAGTCTCTTCGCACATTCCTGTCATATTCATTAAGTTTCCAAATATTAACGCAAATACTCCTGATACAACTACTCCGCCTATTGTTCCAAGCATGGCCGCGTACGATTTTCTGTTGAATCCTGCTATTATCAAGAATGTCACTCCTATTGACGCCATCGATATAAGCACCGTTATCATTAGCGGGCTCTTACCATTCATTATGCCTGGAACTAAGACATAAAATATTCCTATTATCGTGACAATCAAACTTATTAATGATTTTATTCCTTTAGTTCCACCGATTAACACAACAGCTAAAACAAATGTAACAACTATTGCTATTATATACCCGCTGTTATCTCTGTATGCTATTTCTGTTGCAATTATTTTGTCATCTCGAAAAGTTGTGTAGATATATACTTTGTCTCCAACTTTAAACGGTTTTGCATAATTTATTGTGTCCGCATAAAATGTCATTTTATATGTAATTAATGATGTGGCTCTATGTCCTTTATCATTTATATACACTTTTACATCTTGACATCTTTCTTTCATACCGTCATCTGCATCGTACGGCTCACCTGCTTCTATTATTTCTCCTTTTAGTGTTTTAAACACAAATGTGTCTGCTGTTATTTTATCTATGTTCTCTATATTCTCACCTGAACTATCTAGTATTTCTACTGGTCTTGCTTCTATATTTTCTGTATTTTCTACTGCATATGTAAAACTAAATATGCATAAAAACATACACATGCATACGATAATTTTCTTCAATTTTTTCACATATAATCTAGCAGTTTACTCTGCCAAATTACTTCTCCTTTCTATTTGATTTTTATATACTTTAACTCTTTTTTATTTTACTACGTGTAATTTTTAAAAGCAAGAAAAAGGGAATATGTCACAGAAAATTCAATTATTATTTATTGGTAATTTTATAGCCATTAAACTTTGTATTGTTTTAGCTGTTTCAAAATATTAATCTCTTTTTTAAAGTTTAGTACAAAAATTTTACATGCCTACAAAAAATGTTTTTTAAATTATAAATCAGATTTTATAATCTTGCTTTTTCTAGATATAAAAAATCACTTTCTTGCAATAATTAACTAAATCTAAAAGTGTTATCTTTTTCAAATTTCATTAATCATATTTCAAGAAAGTGGTTTTTGTTATTTAATTTTATAAAATCTCTTTGTGTTTTCAACCGTTATTTTCGCAAATTCTTCAAAATTCATTTCTCTTATTTCAGAAATCTTTTTGGCTGTATTTACTACTAATGCAGGTTCATTTCGCTTGCCTCTATATGGTTCTGGGGCCATATATGGACAATCTGTTTCTACCATTATTTTTTCTATTGGAATCAATTTTGCAACATCTATCAAAGAGCGTGCATTTTTAAATGTTACTGGTCCCGCAAGTGATATGTATGCATCTAATTTTAGTAGTTCTTTTAATACCTCAACACTTGATGAAAAACAGTGCATTACAAATCCGTTTTCTATTTTATTGTTTTTTAATATTTCTAGCATGTCCATGTCTGCATCTCTAGAATGTATTACCACTGGCAATTTTAATTCGTTTGCAAGTTTTATTTGATTTACAAAAATCTCTTTTTGCAAATTTTTGTCAAAGCCTTCATAATGATAGTCTAAGCCTACTTCTCCTATTGCTACAACTTTTTTATTTTTTGACATTTCTTTTATGAAAGTTATGTCTTGCTCTGTTTCTAATTCTTCTGGATGAAGTCCAATTGTGGCGTAAATAAAATCATATTTTTCTGCTAATTCTACCGCTTTTTGTGATGTTTCCTTGTTATAACCTATGTTTATAATTTTAGTAACACCGGCCTCTTGTGCGTTATTTATAATTTTCTCTACTTCTCCGTCAAACTTTTCATCCATTAAATGTGCATGCGCATCTATTAAATTCATTTTTATACCTACCTTTTCTATATTTTAAAAATGGTCTGTTCTCACATAAATAGTGAAGACCCCTACGAATCTGCATATTCGTAGGGGTTTTATTGCGATTATCTTGCTAAAGATATTGTGGCTATAATTTACACTTTTCATTCAATTTTGTCAAGTGGTTTAATGTATATCTTCTCCTTCTTTTACCAAGTCATCTACAATTAGTATTTTTACTGTTTCGCCATCTCCAGCTGCAAGTAGCATTCCTTCTGATTCAATTCCTTTTAATTTTGCTTTTTTCAAGTTTGCAACCATTACAACTTTTTTGCCTATTAGCTCTTCTGGCTTATAATATTTTTGTAGTCCTGCTACAACTTGTCTCTTTTCGTCTCCTAATGAAACTTGTAATTTTAACAATTTTTCAGATCCTTCAACTCTTTCAGCTTCTAATATTTTTGCAACCTTTAGACTTATTTTGTCTAAATAATCAATTGTTATTTCTTCTTTCTTTTCATTTTCTTTTTTCTTTTTCTCTTCTTCTTTAGCTAGTTCTTTTTCTTTCTTTGCTCTTTCTTCTGCCTCTGCCTCTAATTCTTTCGCAATTTCTTTTTCATCAAATTTTGTAAATAAGATTTCTACGTCATCTAATTTTATGTGTGGTTCTACTTTTATGCTATTCCATGTTGCCTTTTCTATGTTTAATATCTTTCTTATTTTTTCTGATGATGCAGGCATAAATGGTTCCATTATATTTGATATATTTGCTATTAGATTAGCACATGTATAAATTGTATCATTGAATGCATTTATGTCTTCTTTGAATTGTATCCATGGTTTTCTCTCATCATAATATTTGTTTGCTTCTTCTATTAGTCTTATTGCCTTTTCTGTTGCATCTTTAAATTCTAGCTTTTCAATTGCTGCTCCTATTTCAACATATGCATCATCTATAAGTTTTTGCATTTCTTCATCCATTTTTCCTTCTGGTATTTCAGAAATGCCTTTGAATTTTAATGTTCTATTAACAAAGTTTCCATATTTGTTAGTTATTTCGTTGTTATGTGTTGTTACATAATCCATTACACTGAAGTTTGTATCTTTTCTTTCTGGTCCATTGTTTATCAAGTGGAATCTTATTGTGTCTGAATTGTATTTTTCAAAGGCTTCTTCTGCTGATATTGCATTTCCTTTGCTCTTTGATGCTTTTTCGTTGTTGAAATTTAAGTATTCTGATGAAACCATTATATCTGGCAATTTGTATCCTTCGTTTATTGCAAGTAGTAACCCTGGGAATATTATGCTATGGAACACGATATTATCTTTTCCATGCACCATGTATATTTTGTCACCTTTTTTCCAGTAATCTTCCCAGTTTAATCCTCTCTCTTCACATATTTTCATGCAAGCCGTTACATATCCAAGTACAGCATCTATCCATACGTATAATTTTTTGTTTTCATAGCCATCAACTGGCACATCGATTCCCCATGTCAAATCTCTTGTGATTGCTCTATCTCTAAGACCTTCTCTTAGATATTTTAATGTTTCATTTTGCGCATTTAATCTCCATTTGTCTTTGTTTTCTTTTACGTATTCCTCAATTTCTGGTTGCATTTTTGAAAGTGCTATGTATAAATTCTTGTTGTCTCTTTGTACTACCTTTTCGCCACATTCTCTACATGTTGCATTTAATAAGTCTTTTTCTGTTGGAACATATCCACAGTCACATGAATCTCCTTTTGCTAAGTTTCCGCATACTGGACATACAAATTGAAGCTCTCTATCTGCCATGAATTTTCCACATTTTTCACAATATGCTTGTGGCTCTATTTTCTCATATATCATACCGTTATCGTATATTTTTCTTATTATCTCTTTTACTTTTTCATGATGATATGGTGTATTTGTTAATGTGTATAAATCGTAAGAAAAGTTTAACCCATTAAATGCTTTTACAAAGTTTGCATGATATTTTTCGCATACATCTTTTGGTGTTATTCCTTCTTTTTTAGCTCTCTCTATTATTGGTGTTCCATGACAATCTGAACCTGAAACATATATTACATCATCACCCTTTGCTCTATGATACCTTGCTAATACGTCTCCACCAACTAATCCAGCTATATGACCTAAGTGTAATTTATAGTTTGCGTATGGCCATGCTCCTCCTATTAAAATTTTCATCTATATTCCTTCTTTCTTTTTAGTTATTTTAAGCTATCTTTTGACGCAGTGCATTTTGTTTTTTTCATAACCTTATTTACACTGCCATTTCTATTTTTCAATTACAACTGTTGCTATCGCATAATCCTCATCATGCGATAGGCTTACATCTATTTTTTCGTCTAATATACCTATTTTGTTTGCGCAATCTTTTATTTTTCCATTTAACTTTATTATTGGTTTTCCATTTTCCATTCTTTTAATTTCTATGTCTTGCCATGTTATATCCTCTGATGTTTCAGGAGATATGGCTTTGTACACAGCTTCTTTGGCAGCAAATCTTGCTGCATAGCTTTGATATTTGCACATTCGACGTGACTCACAGTAGTTAATTTCTTGCTCCGTATACACTCTTTTAGTGAATGTCTCACCCAATTTTTCTATTGTATCTTTTACTCTTGATATTTTTATTATATCATTTCCACAAAAAACAGCCATATTTACCTCCTCTCATGTTTTTCAAGTTTACATTTTATCATCTTTTTAGCTAAAAGTCTAGCTATTTTCATGTGTACAAGTCTTCTCTATACACATTTTTTATTTTTTAGCATATTATATTGTATGCTTTGCATATAGTTTGTTAGGAGGTGTTCTTTATGAATAATGAAATGCTTTATAAATTATTTTCAAATAGTCTTAGCAAAATGAATGATGATGAGCTTGCAAAGAGTTTAGAAAAGGCCAAACTTATGCTTAGCGAGGATGATTTTTCTAAACTTGTGGAATTTATCAATATGGAAAAAAGAAGGCAAAATAACTAAGTTTTATCTTTAGGGGGGATTGTTCATGAGTGATATGCCAGATTTATCTGCTCTTTTTGAGATGTTAAATTCTAAAGGAATTAACGGAAGTGAGCTTATGAAAAATCTATCAAATAATGGTTCTAATTGTGGCAACAGCAATTCTACTCAAAACTCTTGTGATAATTCTTCTACATATTCAGAAAATACCGTTTCTACTCCAAGTGGTTCTTTTAGCAGTAACGATGGCGGAATGCCCGATATGGAAACGATGATGAAAATCGCTAAGATTATGAAGGCTATGAATTCAAGTAAAAACAATCCAAGTGCTGATTTGCTTTATTCTTTAAAACCTTTTCTTAGAGATTCAAAAAAGGAAAAAGTTGATCAATATATTAAATTTTTAAAAATGTCTTCCGTTATTTCTGAAATGAATAAGCCGGGAGGCGACTTAAAATGAACCTTCCGGCTGATTTTGATAATATTTTAATATTAACTATTGCCCTATTTCTATATAAAGAGGGGGTTGAAGACATGACTACATATATTGCTTTATTTCTAGTTTTTATTGCGTAAGCCATGTCTTCATTTAGATTAATATCGATTGGCTTTATTATTGTTTTATCGCTTCTTTCAAAGCTTTCTTTTTGTCTATGTATCCTGGGAAAATATCTGTTTTATCATTAAAACCCGCTGTGTTAAATACATAGTCATGTTCATCTAAAATGTTATAAAGCATTGTATTTGTGTTATACACTTCATAACAATTTATTATTTTTAAGTCATCATACAGTGGTGCTATTTTATCTTCTATATATTGGTTTATTTCTTTTACAAATTCAAGAGTGCCCTGAACGACTATTGTTACAGGATTTGTCTCTTCCGACATTTCCAAAACAAATTCATCACTAAGCCATTTTATATCATCCAGGCCTTTCTCGTTTTCAAAGCGAATATTTAATTTTTTCACTAACTGTTTCATCCCTTTTTCAAGTTTATCTTGCGATATTACCATTATTTTATTCCTACATTTTAATTCTTCTCTTATGTACGGTAATAATGCTGCAAACAAATGCCATTCACTTACATAAAAATTACAAGCTTTAATCATTTTTTGCATTATTCTTCCTCCTTTATTTTTGTCTAAAATCATATTACCATATATTACCAATTGTGTCAATTTATTTTTGCCATTTTTTGGTATATATTTTTTCTATTTGTTAATCATTCTTTTAACATTAAGAAGTTTCGAAAGGATTTAGTAATATGAGAAAAATTTTTTTGTTTATTGTTATATTATTTTGGTGGTGCTTAATGTTTCCAAGTAGCTCATATACTGCTTATAATCATGCTCCTTCTAAAGATTCTTATTCAATTATGATTAATGATAAGAGGATTGAATTTAAATTTTTTAATTTTCTATGCAAATAATTGGCATAAATATGTCGTTTAAAAAAGATCTTGCTCGACTCTATGCTATATTTTTTGCAAATGAATTCTTGTCTTATCTCTCCATATATGGTATAGTTTTTACGGGAGTGTATATTTTGAATTATATTGTCTCCCTTTTATTGGCTTTATACGATTATTTAATTTACGAATTTTAAAGTAAAGTACTTGGTTTTAATACATTTTTCAGAAACGAGGTTTATATATGGATAAATTACTAATTAAAGGCGGTACGCCGCTTTATGGAACAGTATCAATAAATGGTGCTAAGAATGCTGCTGTTGCTATTTTACCAGCTGCTATTTTGATAAATGGCAAGTGCAAAATAGACAATCTACCAAATATAAGTGATGTAAATTTGTGTTTGGAAATATTAGAAAGTATTGGAGCAAAAATTGACCGTATCTCTAAAAATGAAATTGAAATTGATTGTTCGAATATCAATAAGACTGATATTCCTTATGATATGACAAAGAAATGTAGAGCTTCTTATTATTTTATCGGCTCTCTTCTTAGCAGATTTAAAAAATGTGATGTTGGTTCTTCTGGCGGTTGCAATATTGGTGCTAGACCAATCGATCAACATATTAAAGCTTTTGAACTTTTAGGTGCAAAGGTTGATTGCGAAGGTGTTAACATCCATGTTGTTGCTGATGAATTGAAAGGTAATGAAATTTATTTTGATATTGTAAGTGTTGGTGCTACAATAAATGCAATGCTTGCAGCAGTTTTAGTTGAAGGCACTACTGTAATTGAAAATGCCGCAAAAGAACCTCACGTTGTTGATGTTGCTAACTTTTTAAATACCATGGGGGCAAATATTCGTGGAGCTGGTACAGATGTTATAAAAATTACTGGCGTTTCAGAATTAAAAGGCGGAACTTCTTATTCTATAGTTCCTGACCAAATCGAAGCCGGAACATTTATGATGGCTGCAGCAGCTTCAAAAGGTGATGTTACTATCACAAACTGTATCACTAAGCACCTTGATTCTATTTCTGCAAAGCTTATTGAAATAGGTATCGGCGTCGAAGAAAACGATGATGGCGACGAAATAAGAGTTCATTATATAAAAAGACCCTCAAAGACATCAATTAAGACTATGCCTTATCCAGGTTTCCCAACAGATATGCAACCACAAGCCGGTGTTTTACTTTCTCTTGCAGAAGGTACAAGCTACATTCACGAAGGTATTTGGGAATCTAGATTTCAATATACTGAAGAATTAAATAAACTTGGTGCAAAGATAACTGTTAATGGCAAAACTGCCGTTTTCGAAGGAGTTGAAAAATTAGTTGGATGTCCTGTTTCTGCATGTGATTTAAGAGCTGGTGCAGCACTTATTATAGCAGGCATTGCAGCTACTGGTACAACTGAGGTTTCTGGCATTGAATATGTTGATAGAGGCTACGAAAATATTGAAGAAAAATTCAAATCTTTAGGTGCCGATATAACAAGAATTCATGAATAGTTTTAAATAATTTTTCATTTTCAGGTTATTTATGAGGTTAGTTCCACTAGCCTTTTAAATAACCTTTTTAAGGAGATACATATGATTAAATTTTGTAATTTATATAGTGGAAGTAGTGGAAATTCAACTTACATTGAATCTTCTTCTACAAGGTTATTAGTAGATGCTGGCGTCTCATGTCAAAAAATATCTAAAGCATTAGATGAGTTAGGCAGTTCATTAAATTCAATAGATGGAATACTTATATCTCATGAACATTCAGATCATATAAAAGGAATTGAAGTGATTTCTAAAAAATTTGGAATTCCTATTTACGCGACTAAAAAAACTTGGGAGGCTATGCAGAATTTGAAGGTTGCTGATGAGCTAAAAAGATTTTTTGTTCCAGAAGAAGATTTTATGATTGGAGATATTAAAGTTTTAGCTTTTTCAATACCTCACGATGCTGCTGACCCTTGCGGTTTTAGCTTATTTAATGAAACTAAAAAAATTACTATTGCTACTGACATTGGTCATCTTGATGAAGAGTTAATTAAAAAAATGTATGCAAGCGATATACTTCTTATTGAGTCTAACTATGACAGAGATACTTTGCTTTGTGGACCTTATCCTTACATGCTTAAAAAGAGAATTCAAAGTGATGTTGGTCATCTTTCAAACGAAATGACTGGAAAGGCCGTAAAAGAACTATATGAAAGTGGTGTTAGCAATATTATTTTAGGACATCTTAGCAAGGAAAATAACTTTCCTGAGCTTGCATACCAAACTACATTAAATGAACTACAAACTTCTTCTTGCAATCTTCCTTTTTCGCTTTCTGTTGCAAAAAGAGATGAAGTTGATGATATGATAACATTATAAGGAGTGTTTTATGAATATTAAAGTTATTTGTCTACGGAAAAATTAGAGAATCTTCTCTTAATGAGTTAATAAATGAATACAAGAAAAGAATTTCTAAATATGCTAATTTTGAAATTATTGAATTTCAGGATGAGCCTATACCTGATTCTTGCTCTTTAAAAGAAGCTGAAAATATTAAAAAAGTAGAATGTGAAAAAATTTCAAAAGCAATAAAACCAAATGACTTCGTTGTGTCTCTTGATTTAACAGGTAAGCAACTTTCATCTGAAGAGCTTTCTAAGAAAATTCAAGATATAACATTAAATGGTTACAGCACAATTGACTTTATTATTGGTGGTTCATTAGGGCTTACAAGAGATTTTGTTACTAACAGTAATTTGGTTTTATCGTTTTCTAAATTAACATTTCCACATCAATTGATACGTTTATTTTTGGCAGAGCAAATTTTTCGTTCTTTTAAAATTATAAATAACGAAAAGTATCACCATTAACATTTACCTTTTGCAAATAGAGTATTTCTCTATTTGCATTGGTACCGATTGCTTGCCTGTTATCGGCAGTTCGAATTCGTAATCATATCCTATTTTCAAATATATTTCATCACCATACTCAACTGCCTTTTCAGTATATTCTAACGAGATTTTTTCTTTTTCAAATCCTTGTTTTTCTAGCTCATCTAACAAATTTAATGCTTCTTTTTTTGTCAAATATCCGTACTCTTCAATCACAAAAACATATTTCAAACATGCACTTGATAATTTTTCATACCAAATGTACGGCACAAGAATTTTTATTGAAGTTACTATTAACACCGAAATTAATACAATTCCTATAGTTATAATTATTGGTGCGGTTATTATTGAATTACCATTTTCTTTTTTACGTTTCACTTGTTTAATTTCCTTTACTTTATTTTTACCATATTTAGATTGACATCTTCATGTATTGTGTATGTGAAGATATTTTCAAATACATCCTGCATTATTACAGGTTTTATTTTCACTTTCACAACTGTATGTAATGTTGTATCATCGCATCTTGCATTTGTATAACCATCTTTTCTTTCTTTTTCCAATATAACATATTCTTTTATTTCCAATTTTCTTATAAGATTATCATCGTTTTCGAAATTATCATTTAAATCATAATTCTTTTTTAACATTTGAGAAAAATACCTTTTGTATTCTCTCTCATCGTACTCAAACTTATCTACATTTGCTTTATTTTTGTTTACCGCCATTATGGCTGATTTGTTTATTGTGTACATATCTGTCTTTACACTATGTAAAATACTGTTTACGTTACTCATAAAAACAGCTGATACAAACAATAGCACAACCATAAAAATTCCAACAAAAATCATTGCGATTATTACTACATTACCATTCTCTCTTTTTATATTTTTCATTGTTCTTCCTTACTTTACGTACTTTGTTAAATCTCTATTATATACCGTATTCCATGCTTCGAAGACATCTAATTCTTTTTCCTTAGTTACTATTCCTATTTTTGATTTTGCTTTTACAACTAAGGTATACGGTTTGTCTATTCTGTCAAAAACTTTACTTTCATCTATCGAAAAAGCATTCCTGTTTTTTTCTCTCAGACTTGCCCATGATTCAAGAGTTTGCTTGGTGCCATATGGTACAATATAAATACAAGTAAATGTTCTTTTACCATTTTCAAAACCATCTTCAGTTAATAATTTTATTGGCATATTATATGATTTCTTTAATGCTTGCAATCTTTTGTATCTCGTTTTTGCTCCTCGCATCTTTGGCTCTGTCCATTCAAATTTTTCTGTTAAATCATCTAAAGTTATCATGCTTTTATCGCCTGCAAATTCTAACGTTACACTTTCTGTATTATTTAAAGTTGTAACTTTTACATGGATTACTTGCCCTGCTAATATAAACTCCTTATTCGTTTTCAAAGCTTTTGGTAAATCGACATATTTTTCATTTCCTTTCGAATCTGTAGTTACTCTTTTTATTTCTATTGATGCAATTTTAGGTTTATCTCCACTTTCAAATCGTTTATTTACACTTTCGACAAATACATTTTGTTTTTCTTCATCTAAGTGTATTACTATTACTTCTTCACAGCTTGAATACATCGGAGTATCTAAATTGAAATATGTTTCTGCAATCGAATTACACTTAACTGCAATTTCTACTGTGCCATCACTTAAATAATTATCTTTTTTGAAATTCAATATATAGTTTTG
>CAUGFN010000020.1:0-22379 GCA_959598745.1 uncultured Eubacteriales bacterium | reverse complement strand
ATAAAAACAGATGCTGTATGAAATATGTAGCCACTTAGTATTGTTGCTATACTAGGCATAGTAACTACTCCTACAATTTTTAATGTTCCTTTCAAATTTAATGCTGTCATAAATAATAATGCATTAACTATCGAGCCAACTATTTTTACACTACTACTTTTAATATATATCAATCATTTTCTTCCATTTTAACATTGCTTTGATTTGTACTCATATAATCTATCCAATCATACTCCGCTTCATTTGATACTTTTTCTCCGCCTTTTATTATTATGCTACCAAGCCTCTCTTCCGCCCTGTTTTCTTCTATATCTTCTACATTTCTCATTATTAGTGTTCTAGTGCTGTTTTCTTCTATTCCGCTTCCATCATATACTATTACATATACATCTCCGTTTGTCCATAATTCCACTTTGTGTAGTGATGAACCTGCAAAACCAAATGGTGAAAGTGTTTTTTGTACTTCTAGTTTTTTCACATTTGTTAAATCTAGTTTTACATCATCTTCTGTAACAGTATCAAAAGAGTAGTTATATAGTGTTATTTGGTCTAAAATTTCTTTTACAACTTTGGCGTTATTATAAAAGCTTATTTTAGATTCTTTTTCGACACGCCTTGATGGTAGTAAAGTTTCGGCATCTATCCAAAACTCATTTTCTTTAGCTTTGTCTTGTGCATCTGTAAAAACATAATATTTGCCCCATCCATTTTCTATTACATCAATATTCATCGTAAGTGCAAGTTCAAACTTTGAGGTTAAAAGTGCATCATATAAATCTAGATAAATTGTTTTTGATGTTGTTTCATCAAATTTCTTATTTTCTTCAATTTCATATGTGTTCGTATAATTAGTTATTTTTACAGTGTTTTTCTTATCTAAGTCGCTATAATTTGTCATAAAAACAAATTCTCCACTATCACTATAAAATGTTGTTACATCTTTAATTTTTCTATCTTTATAGTATTTTTCAAAGACAGATGTCTTTCCATCGCCCATTAGTGATATTTGCTCACTATATATGTTATTTCTGCTATATAGTTCTTCGATTTTTCTTTGTATCTTAGATATTATTAAAACTTTTCTTAGATACATTCCTAATATAATCAATATAAAGATTCCAATTATAATAAAAAATGTCCTTAATATATTTTTTCTTCTAAACTTTTTAAAATACTTTAAAGCCTTTACTTCATCATTCGTACTTTCATTTTCTTTTTTGATTTCTCCTAATCTTTTCTTGCACTCATCGCACATTTTTAAATGCTCTTCTACCATCTTTTTAGATTCGGCATTTAGCGTTTCATCGCTATATCCAAGTAACAAATCTCCTATAATTTCACATTCTTTCTTCATCTCTATTTCCCTCATTTAATTTCTCTTTTCCTCTAAAATATTTAACTCTTGCCCAATTTGCAGTTTTTCCTGTAATTTTAGCAATCTCTTCAAAAGTGAAGTTACCTATTACTCTCATGTATATAATGTTTTTCGTGTCTTTATCTAAAGTTTCTATATCTTTAAATACCTTTCTTTTATCTTCTAACTCAATTAAATTATCTTCAAAATTTTCGCTTTGGCATATTTCATTTATATCCTCAAATTTAATTTTATTGTTTTTTTTTACCTCTTTATAATATATGAATTTAGCTATTTGACAAAGCCATACTGAGATTTTGCATTTTCCTTTGAATGTATTTATCTTTTCTACTGCTATAGCAAATGTTTCTGATGTAATTTCTTCACTTACTGACTCATCTCCTTTAGATAAATAAAGTAAATATTTATAAACAACCTTAAAGTACTGCACATACACTTCTTCAATGCTTTGCACAAACTCTCCTCCTTTCTTACATATAGGAGCTTATACCATTTAAAATATTACAGAAAATATACTATCTTTTCAATATTTTTATTTCAGTTTTTTCGTTAAAAAAAAGACACGCTTTCATTTGGCATGTCCTTTTTAGTTGTCTTTCGCAGAACAAACAGGGACAGTCCTTTTTGTTACACTCAAACAATCAAAAACTGTCCTTTTAATAATGTTTTTATTTATTTTCTATTGCCCATAGTCCATGTTTATTACAATAAGCATAAATTGTTGCACCTTTTATGTTTTTTAATTTCACTTCTGGTTTTTCATTTGGTCTTAACCTAATTCTAGTAGTTTCATTTTCGGTTACTTGTGCAATCCAAGAAATATAGTGTTCTTCTTCCATTGGATGCTCAACTTCGCCAACTCTAACAATCAAATCATCTCCATTGTCTATTAGATAAGGCAAATGTTTTTCTTTCGATGCATCTACACTATTTGGTATAATTAATTGCATGGGTTTTCCACAACAAGTAATTCTATCTGGGTTGCCATCTATAAAACCAATTACATTTCCACATGTCTCACATATATAAAAACGAGTATTTTTCATATTTTCACCTCATTATATTAATAATTTTCTGCTTTTATTTCAAAATATGCTTTTGGATGTGCACATACTGGACAAATCTCTGGTGCAGACTTACCAATTACGATATGACCACAATTTCTGCATTTCCAAATCTTTTCTCCATCTTTACTGAATACTAAACCATTTTCTACGTTTTCTAATAATTTTAGATACCTTGCCTCATGTTCTTTTTCAATTTTTGCAACCTCTTCAAATAAAAATGCTATTCTTTCAAAGCCTTCTTCTCTAGCCTCTTTAGCCATTCTCTCATACATATTAGTCCATTCAAAATTTTCACCAGAAGCAGCATCTTTTAAATTTTCTATTGTTGATGGAACGTCATTATCATGTAAAAGCTTAAACCAAAGTTTTGCGTGCTCTTTCTCATTATCTGCTGTTTCTAAAAACAAATCTGCAATTTGTTCATATCCTTCTTTTTTAGCCTTGCTTGCATAATAAGTATATTTATTTCTTGCCTGAGACTCGCCCGCAAAAGCCTCCATTAAATTTTTTTCTGTCTTTGAACCTTTTAATTCCATAATTTAATACCTCCTATTTTTTTCTTTGCATTTTCCACAAATTCCATATACAATCACACCATCTAATAAAGGATCCATCTCCGTTTGTTTAATTACTGATAGTTTTACATTTTTCAAATCGAAATCATACTCAAAATCCTTAACCATTCCACAATATTTACAAATAATATGGTTATGCTTTTTATGAATGTAATCATATCTGTCTGCTCCATCCGCCATAGAAATTTTTATAATGTATCCCTCATCCACTAAGCCTTTTAAATTTCTATATACTGTCCCTCTACTAACACTTGGAATTTTTTCCTTTATACTATTATAGAGTTCTTCAGCAGTTGGTGTGATTTGGAATTTTTTAAAATGCTTAACAAATCTTCTCTTTGTCTTGAATAGTTTTTCATAAACTCCTTCTTTCAAAAATAAGAATAATTCCTCCTTTTCGTTTCTATTTTATATCTAACAAAAGTAATTGTCAAGAATAAAAGAAGAAACAAACAGGGAGTGTACATTGCAATATAAAATGTACAAATCTATGTTTAACAAGTATTTTTATTTGACTCTTATTTTCTCTAATAGTATAATATTTTTAAATGTATTAATTATTATTAAAACGGAGGATAAAAATGAATTATAAGATTGAAGATTTAGAAAAAATGACAATGGAGGAATTACAAAAATTTTATAATGATTCATCTAAAAAACAAAAGAAAAATTTGCTTAAGACTCTAGGTAATAATAGAAAATTTGCATTTTTAATGAGCAAGTTATCTAATGCACAGTTGGTTGAATTAGCTAAGATTCATCCTTATAAAGAAGTTATGCTGGATACTATGATTTCAGAAATGGAAATTCATGGGGCAAATATAGGATTATATGGTAGTGTTTATTTTAAGAATTTCAAAGAAGAACTTTTGAAAAAAACATTTTTTGATAAGGTTAAAGGTTTATTTAGTAGAAGTAAGTCGTTGCCAGAAACTCTACCAGACAAAATAGCACAAATGGAGTTATTAAGTCAAAATGAATATCGCAGAGTAAATGCTGTAGGTGATAAACTACAAAAAAATGAGCAACAAGATATTTCTGTACCGACAACCGAACCAAGAGCTCAAGTAAATTTTAGTGAAATGACTCATTTATTTGATGCTTGTAAAGAAAAGTGTGAAAAAGATTTTAAAGAATACCAAAAAGATTATAGTCATAGTTCTGACATGTATAATTATATAAAAGATAATTACGCTGGAAATGGTGGAATGGAAGATTATATAGAAGATACACTAGCTAATAGGTATTCAGAAATATTTGGTGAAGGTAGCGGAGATATAAGTAGACTTATTGCCAAATCAGAAATGCAAAATTTAAATGGAGATACAAGGTTATATAATGCTTATTCTAAAGGGGGCTCTTTTAGTTCTAAAGGTAAAAATGGCTATGATAGTAGATTCTCTGCTAATGATACTAGAGGATGGAAGAAAAACTTTTTAGAAATAGAACAAGTTGAAGACTTCACAGTTATGGATAAAAATTTTGGAACTGTATATATAGTTAAATCAGAAATGCAGCCAACAAGTTATGCAATAAAAGATAAGTGGGCTCCAATGTATGAATATTATACTAAAACTGAAAATGGTGAGTTTGTTAGATTTGGTAGTGGTATTTTTGATGAAAAAGAAAATAAAATGAGAACTGCTGTAACTTTAGATAGTTCTGAAATAAAAACAGATTTTGAAATCTCTGAAAAGAAAGAAAAAGGACAAATATTAGAGTTTGATTCTGATGCCTATACTGGAGAAAGCACAAAAATATCAAGAAAAGACATTGAACAGGCTATAACCAAAAAGTCTATAGAAGAACATTTAGGAAAAAATAAAGAAATTGCAGAAATAGTAAGGGTACAGGATTTACCATTAATGGAAGGAAGAGATAAAAGTCGTTATAATTCTCTAGATTCGCAACCTCATATGGCTGGAAATGCTTATATTGTTTCGTTTGTAGCTGATGGACATGAGGGATATGAATTAGTTTCAATTGGAGATGATGGAAAGTGTATGCCTTATCCTGGAATAAAAAAAGAAATGTTTAATAAACGTGATAATATTGAATTTCCAACAGGGCAAACGACAGGTTTAGATCCAAATCAAAGTTTAAATTATATTAGTACAACAAAATCATTAGAAACATATAAAACTAATGATGGTAAGGAATATTCGATTTATAGAGAAGACGATGGTTCTTTAAAAATAGCAGAATTAGTAGAACACACAAACGGAAATGGTAGGACTTATGCGGAAAAACTAGATACATATCCAGTTGAAAGAAAAGATATCAATAAAATGAAAATACAATCTAGAGAAAGAAGTGCCCTTGCTAAAGAAAATTCTCCAAAAAGAGTTTCAGATTTAACTATAAAAAAAGATGATAAAGATGAAATCTAATATTGGTATAAAAAAGTATTGAAATGAGTGTGTAGAAAAGTTTGTGTAAACTAGCACAATCCTTTCTATGTAAAGAATCAAAAATTAATAATTGACCGAAATTGATTATATTGTTATTATATAATTAATCATAATTAATTCAATGGTGCACTTATTAAAGGGTTATAGTTTGAGGCTATAATCCTTTAATTTATGCCTAAAAATATTTTAATAAAATTATATTCTATCTTCAAAAAATATCCTAAATTCGCTAATAATAGCTCCCCAGTTATGATAAGGTTGAGTCCATTTTTCAGTAATCATAGTAGTGGCTAAATACATGCATTTTTCAAGAGATTGAACATACGGATAAACTCGTCTGCCTTTATTTATTCTTTTGTAGCTGTTATTTAAACTTTCAATAGAATTTGTTGTGTAAATAATTTTTCTAATTGCAGGGCTGTATTTAAAAAATGTAGAAACATTTTCCCAATTATTTTCCCAGTTATCTAGTAAAACTTTTCTAGGTCTCCATTTTTCTTTCAATTCCTGTAAGTTAGCATAAGCTTCTTCTTCAGTATTTGCAGCATAAATTGTTTTTAAATCTGCTGCTAATTCTTTTCTATCTTTGTACGAAACGTAGTTCATAGTATTTCGAATCATATGCACAATACATCTTTGAAATTCGGTTTTAGGGAAAGCACTATTTATTGCCTCAGGCAAACCTTTCAAACCATCAGCACACATGATTAAAATATCTTTAACGCCTCTTGTTTTTAGCTCATTTAAAATATTTAACCAATACTTTGCACTTTCACTTTCTCCAACATAAAATCCTAATACATCTTTATATCCATCTGAATTTATTCCTAAAATTATATATACAGCTTTCTTACCAGATACACCATTATCTTTAACATAAAAGTAAGTAGCATCTACAAATACAACAGGATATACTTCATCTAGTGGTCTTGTTTGCCATTCCTTTATTTGAGGTATTATTTTATTTGTTATCGCTGTTACCATATCTGGTGATATTTTTACTCCATAAAGTTCTTGCATTTGGTTGTATATTTCTCTATTTGATGTTCCTCTAGCATACATTCGTATCATTTTTTCTTCAATTCCTGAAATATCTTTTTCTCCTTTTTCTACTATTGCTGGTTCAAATTCGCCATTACGATCTCTTGGTACACTTAATTCAATATCTCCTGCAGTAGAGTGGACAGTTTTCTTAGAGTATCCATTACGATAATTTTCTTTTTCTTCATCTGAATATTAATATTTTTCATATCCTAAGTTTTCATCTAGCTCTGCTTTTAAAAGCTCTTGTAAAGTATCTTTAAACATATTTTTCAATGCCTCTTCAATATCTTTTGCTGAACTAATTTCATTCTGTGCTATGAATTGTTTAATTAAATCTCGTCTTTCTTTTGGTATTCTATTTTTTCTTGGTACATGTCTATCTCCCATAAAAAAATCCCTCCTATGTTATATTTATTCTAACATAGAAAGGATTTATCTTTCATTAGTTTACACAGTTTTTTCTACAGACTCAAGAGTCAGCATAAAGCATACACTTTTTTTATAAATGTCCTTGACAAAGGGTACACTTTATTGCTCTTCTCTCTTCCTTTTTATCAAAAATGTCATACAAGTTGTTTTTCCCTCCACGCATTTTAGATATACCCTCCTTATTCTTTTTGACTTTTCTTTGATAAAATCTTACCCATAGATTATGGAAAACGTTCCTTAACTCGCCTCTATGTTAACACTTTTTACCTCAAATTGCAAACGAAACTTTCCTTCTATCTTTTCCAATCGTATCAAGCTGACCTAATCTCTCCCTTTTATCATAGCAACCAATCGTAAAAGGCTTTGGATTCTCTGATTTTTCTTGCATAGTTTCTTGTGTGGTTCTTATTAATAATTCACTATTGATATTGAAATGTTTTTAATATTTCTAATGCTTTTTTTGCTTCCGCGCCTGTGATGCTGTTATTAATTGCTGCCAGTTTTACATCTATGTTAAAAAATGAGACATAGGACCAGTCTTCGCTTCCATCGTAATATCCAATTTCTGCCTCCATTCCACTCTCTAATAGAATCATTTTCGTTTCTAATCCGGTTCCACAAACGCCAAATCGATTGCTATAGCAATAAAATGTCATATTCTTTTCTACATCTGCCAAATGAAAGCGAATCCCATATTCATAAAAATCACCAGACTGTGAAAGAATCTCATACTTCCAATCTTTTGGCAGTCTAAATCTCATTTCATGGTCCCCTTGCTGGTAAGTAAGCAATTGCTCTTTTTCGAAAGGTTCCCCGCCACTTGTATTTGAATTCTCTGTTTGATTCTCCGTTTGATTCCCCGCTTGATTCCCTGTTTTGCCTTTCTCACTTTCTGGCGTTGTATAATCATAGCCCCATGTACTAAAAAGAACGGGCTGATTTTTTTGCATTCGATTGTAGTCCACAAGATACATGCTTCCAACCGCCAAAATAAGTAGCACCATTATACCAATAAACCATTTGAAACTTTTTTTCATTTTTAACAACCTTCCTTTCGCTGTGCTCAAGGCACAAATAATTATGCGGATTCTTCCATCCTTCTTTGTCTCTCAATCTATTAGACAGATAATACTAAGAAAGTGTTCCTCTTCTTTTGCTTGCTTTTTTGGGTACAATTTTCTTTTTTCCATACAAAGTCGAAGGGAGAAAATTATAAGATTTTTTATCTCACACGAAAAAAGAAAATGGTCTGAATTTTCAAGACCATTTTCTTTTTTGAATATTTTTTCACCTTTTGCAAGATTTGTTTCATGTTTTCGTGCACTAATTCATTTTCTAACATACTAACCTTGCAAACTCCAACCTTCCTTGTGCCACCTTGGCAATATATTCCTCGTCATCCATGTGCATGAGGTAAACTTTCGTTCCGTGCGCTTGTATCGCAAGGAGTTCCGATAAACACTGGTCAATGGAAAGATGAACTGCACCATTTTTGGAGACATCCACATAAAGTTCATCCGCCTGCTCCAAATACGGCTTGAATGGCTCTAAAGTGGAAGTATCGCCCGTATATACCATCTTTTTTCCCTGCATCTCCAGAGAAAAACCATAAGCATCCAGTTCCGAAACATGCTCCGTTTTGATAAATTGCAAGTTTAGCGTAGTATTACGGGGCAGAGAATACAATTCTTCATTCACACCAATGCTACTTAAAAAGACTGGCATCTTTTCACACCTTGTAACAACAGTTGGCTTTTTCGCCAAAACGTAGTTTAGATATAAAATTAGTTGACCTAGCGAGCCGGCATGGTCCGGATGCAAATGGGTAATCAGAATATAAATATTACGATATTTTTCCAAATTTAGCTTTTCTCTCACTTTTTGAAAAACGATGTAACCACAATCCACCAAAAACAGGTCATTCTCATTTTCCAAATAAGCAGAAGTGTTTTCGCTTGCGAAACCAGAACCTCACCCCAAAAAGGTAAGCATATCGTCTCCTCCTATTCATGATTTTACTTGACAAATTTTTTTCAAGAAATGTGAATCACAATTTCTGTTTCTCCTAGACTTTACCATGTTTTCTTGCTTTTGACAAGAAGTAATTCAAAACAATACCTCTAGGAATTAGACCATTTCATTATTTTTCATGATTTTCCCCCCTTTTCGTCACCGCTAAAAGGGGGGATTTCATATTCTTATTTATTTTTTGAATTCTGTTACACTTCTTGATGAAATGGCAAGGGCTTGCTCTCTCGTTGCATTTCCTTTTACATTGAAGCGATTTTCACCTACACCTTTGATAACGCCTCTTGCTGACATAAAGTATACACCATCTAATGCCCAAGTTGAAATTTCGTTATGGTCTGCAAATTTATTCGAAACGGCATTTACATCAATGGTTGTATTAACACCTGATTTATTTAACGCTCTTGTCATCATTGTTGCCATTTGCTCTCTCGTAATTAAAGCATCTGGAGAGAAGGTGGTTTCAGAAGTTCCATTGGTAATACCAAGGTTATAAGCTTTTAATACTTCTGCATCATTGGTATCGGTAAACGGATTATTAGAAGCTTTGGTTCCTTTTTTGCCTGATACTTTTTCATATAGCTTTACACAAGTTGCTGCAAATTCTCTTCTAGTAATGTTAGAAGTAAAATCTTTTCCGTTCAACATATCTGGAATTAATTTATTTTCATCTGCTTTTTCTAATTCTGGTTTTGCCCATTCAGAAGCATTTGACCATTTGGGTTCTTTTATCTCTCCTGTGCCTTCTTGCTCTGTTTTATCTTCTACCTCTGGAGTCGTTGGTTCTTTTACTTCTGGGATGGTTGGCTCTTCTACTTCCGTTACTTTTAATAAATTATCAAACTGATATTCCATTGCATACCCGAAATTTTCAAGTGCCGAACTTCTAATGGTACAAGTATGACCATTAATTTTTCCCGTCTTGGTTGCTAATTCATATCCTACTGGCATGTTGAAATTGATGATAACAAGATAAGAGTTTCCGTTTTCAAATTTATCTGTAAGACCCATCAAATTATCAACATCATTTTTATACCATCTTGTTGCTGTTTCACCATCTGTAATAATTCCTGTCAAATCAGTTGCTGCTTTTCTTGTAGCACCATCTACTGGCTCTGCTACTTTATATTCCACTTTGGTAAGAGGAGTCTTTTTCAAATTATCAAATTGATATTCCATTACATAAGCAAAATTACCAGAATCAGATTCTTTAATCGTACAAGTATGACCATTGATTTTTCCTGTTTCTGCCATTAGTGTATATCCTGATGGTACATTAAAATGAATTTCAACAATATAACTATTTCCATCTTCAAATCTATCATCAATACTAAGTCTATGTTCCTTATCATTTTTATACCATAATGTTGCTGTTTCATCGCCTGTAATATTTCCTGCCACATTAGTTGCAGCCTTTCTTATAACACCATCTACTGGTTCTTCTACTGTATACGCCACATCTCTCAAAATACGTGTCACTACTACAGAAGAACTATTTCTATCAATCGAGTATTCATTCTCAATCGTAACATCCAAATCAATTCTTGGTTCTGATCCAATCACCGTATACGCTGCCTTTTCTCCATTTATTGTTGCAGTTACCTCACTTGCCATTGAATAAGATGTATTTGGTGTAATAATAACTAATAAACGATACTCCTTTCCAACTTCAAAAGTTGCATTGTCATCCATTCTCGGAAAACCACTTGTAAGTATTTCATATATTTTAAGGGTTGCTGTATAATCGGCATCACTTGGAACTGTCAATTTACAATCTCCTGCCTTACTTCCTGCTTTTACTCCTGAAACAGTTAGTGCTACTGTATCTATCTGATTCATATAATTGCCTTTACCTATTGTTGGTAATAACCTATCTGCAGCCAAGGTAGTCATTGGAAGCATTAGCAAGATTGCTATCACCATAAAAATGATTAACTGTTTTAATTTCACAAAAATCTCCCCCTTCTAAATTAACTCAAATAAATTAGCATAAATAATTACGAATAAATTAGTATAAATAAGTTCAATCAAAATTATGATATAAACTTGTATGCCAAGAATGCTCTCATCACACAAGTTTATATCTTTTATTTTCTCTTAAACAAACTTGCAAAATAATTCTAATTATTGATAAATCTCATAAGCATTGTTGCTACTTCTGCTCTTGTGGCATTACCTATTGGTGCTAGTGTTGATTCCGTTCTACCTGTAATAATTCCTGCTCCACATGCCCATTGCATTGCTGGTATAGCATACTCTGCTACTTGATTTACATCATCATAAGATAAGATATTGGTATCTTCGCCAACACTTACATCCTTGCCCATTAGTTTTGCAAATCTATAAAGTATTGTTACTAATTGTTGTCTAGATATTTCTGCATCTGGTGCAAAATTGTTTTCATCTACACCATTAACGATACCATTTTGTTTTGCCCATGAAATTGGATTTGCATAGTACATTGCTGTATCAACATCTGCAAACGGAATACTCTTATTGGTTGCTGGCTCACCTGCTAATCGATAAAGAACGGTTACTAACATTCCTCTTGTCATTTTCACATTTGCTCCAAATTCATTTTCTGAAACACCATTGAATAATTTATTTTCATTTGCAAATTTAACTGCTTCATAGTACCAATCATCTTCACTTACATCTACAAATGGATTTTTCCATCCATCTTCTGGCTCTACTGGTGCTACTTCTTCTACTTTCTTAAAGGTAGCTTCTATTGTATGAGCAGCTTTCACATTTTCAAATGTATATTCTTTAACGGCTCCTACTGATTCGCTATCTACTTTAACATCTTCAATTTCATATCCAGCATTCGCCTTGATTTCAAATGTTTTGTCATTTCCTTTTTCAACTTTTACCGTTTCTGGTGAAATTTTACCGTTGCTATTTTGTTTTACTGTTATTGTATATTTTGTTGTAGCTGCACTTCCGCCACCACCACCGCTTGTTTTTCTTGTAATCGTTAATGTTGCTGTATTTTGTGTATCTTCTAAATTGCTATCTCCTGCAACAGTTACTCTTACTGTATACGTTCCCTTTGTTGTTGGCAATGTTTCTTTATAAGTACTATCTTCTTCTGTACTTACTTTATATTCTACTTTAACGATTCCGTCTGTAGTAGCAGGTGTTACTGTATAGGTAACTGCTGTTACACTACCTTCTTTTTGTGATAAGTTACTTAAAGTAATTGTTGGTGTTGCTTTTGCAATTTCGAATGGAATTGATAATGCATCCGTTGTATCGTCATCCCAAGCATAGTTTGTTGTGTCTTTTAATGTTACTTCTATATTTTGATTTCCTACTTCTGTTCTTGTGTTATTTGTAACATTCATTGTTTCATTATCAACATTAACAAGTACAGCTGTTTGTTCTTCTCCTGTATATGTGTATGTACCTTCTAATGTTGGTTTTGTTAATTTCTTAACTGTTATTTCAAATTCATAAGATTTTGAACCTGTATAATTTTCATTTGTATCACTTACACTGTATGTTACTCTGTATTTTCCTACATTTGCAGATAATTCTGTAATTTCTGTCCATGAAGAATCAAATTTTTCATATTTAACTATTAATTCATTTGTTGATACTTTATTATCTGAAACTTCTAATGTTCCTGTTGGTGTTACTACTGCTCCATCATATACTTTATCTGCATATGTTAAACCACCAATTGTTACTTCTTCTTTATCTACAACTTTCACATAGATTGTTAAATCTGTTGCTGGAGAATATTCTAAATCACTATCACCATCTAATTCTTTTCCAGCAAATGACGCTTTTATTGTAACTATTCCTTCTGCTGTTATTCCTTTTAATGTTTTTCCATCTGTATCTAATGATGCTCCTGTTGAGCCTACATCTGTTATTGTAAATGTAAGATCACTTTGATATTCACTTGGATTTAATGTTACAAATGTTGAAATATCCAATGTTTTTCCAATTAATACTACAGCAGATGTGTTAGTACTATCTGTTACATTAGCTGGACTTCCACTTATTACTGATGTAGCAGTATTAATTTTAAAGTTTTTTGTTATTTCTCCAGTCCAAGTATAATTTCTTCCCTCTTTTGCAGTTACTTTTACTTTTGCTGTTCCTACATATATATTATTTTCGTATATTACTGTGTAATCTGTATCTTTTTCTAATGTTTTTGAATCAACTGTTACTGTTATTTCAGGTGTTTGTTCCTCATTATTAAATGTTACATCTGCAATATCTGCTATTGTTGGTGTAATTGTCATAGGATTAATTGTAAAGTCTTTTGTTACTTCTCCATCCCATGTATAATTACTTCCTGCTTTTGCAGTTACTTTTACTGTTGCAGTACCTGCATTTTGGTTATTTACAAATGTCACTTCATAATCTGTATTTTTATCCAATGGTGTTGTTCCATCTTTTACAACGATTGTCGGTTCAATTAGGTTTCCAGTATATGTTTGAGTAGCAATCTCTTCTATTGTTGGAGTCATTGATTTTGGATTAATTACAAAATCTATTTCTAAATCAGTTGCTGAACCATCATCCCAAGCATAATTTGTTTTATCTTTTAATTCTACTTTTATTTTCTGACTTCCTGCATCTGTTCTTGTGTTGTTTGAAGCTGTCATTGTTAATGAATCATATTCTGCAGATAATGTTGCTGTTTGTAAAGTACCATTATATGTGTATGAACCACTTAATGTTGGCTTTGTTAATTTCTTTGGTGTAATTTCAAATTCTTTACTTACTGTTCCACCATAATTTCCTATACCAGTTACTGTTACTGTTGCTGTTCCTACATTAGTATTTGTTGTATAAGATACTTCATAATCTGTATCTACTGTTAAGCTTGTCCCATTTACTGTTACCGTTACAGTTGGTTTAATAGGATTTCCTGTATATTCTTCTGTTGTACTTCCTAATGCTACTTCATCTTCTTTTATGGCATAAGCTACAATATTAAATGTTTTTTCAACAGGTGTTGTCCATGTATAGTTACTTGTTCCAACTGATGTAACTATTACTTTTGCAGTTGTGCCTTTATTAGTATTATTATTATATCCTACTGTATAATCTGTGTTTAAAGTTAATTTCGTTGCTCCATCTTTTACAACGATTGGTGGTTCAATTGCACTTCCTGTATAATCTTGGTCTGCAATATCTTCTATTGTTGGAGTTATTGTTTTTGGATTAATTATAAATGTTTGTGACATTTCTCCTGTCCAAGTATAATTACTTCCTTCTACTTTTGTAATTTTAACTGTTGCAGTTCCTCTGTTTAAGTTATTCTCATAGCTTACAGTGTAATCTGTAGTTAAAGCAAGTAGTGTTGTTCCATCCTTTACTTCTATTGTTGGTTCAATATTTTCTCCCTTGTATGTTTGGTCAGATATTGCTGATATTACTAATGTCAATGTAATATCTTTTGGCTCTACTGTAAACGATACCGTTGCTGTATAAGTCTTATCTGCCATATCTGTAACTGTTATGGTTGCTGTATGAGTTCCGGCATCTAAGTCATCAACTGGTTGAATGGTGAAAGAAGTATCATCTGTAGCTTTTGAAGGGATTGTTGGCTCAGTACTTCCTGTTACCGTAAACTTACTTGTATCATCTACTATAACACTTTTAACTTGTAAATCCGACGTTCCTCTATTATAAATTGATATGCCTTTGGCACTTACACTTGAATAGCCATAATTAACATCATCAAATGTTGGAGCCGTTACATCAAAGCCATCTTTTTTAACAAGTTTTATACCATAATAATTTGGGTCTGTGTAGTCACCAACATGATACCACAAATTGCTAGGTACCTCTAATGTAGCTGATGTAGTTCTCTCTGTAATCAATATTTGTTTATCTCCTGATGAATTAAAAATATAAAAATCCGTATCTTCCGGGACAACATCATTCATAGTATAAGTTTCGTTACTTGTCATCAAACGAGCTGAGCCAGCTTTAAACGTTAAATTATCAAATGACATATTAAATGTAACATTGTTTAACTTCATATCGTTAGCCAAAATAATTGATGACATATTAGTAGATACATGTTCAAAATATCCTTTTGTTATTTTAAAATCAAAAGTTATTAATTTATCTTTCCAATAGTATTCATTATCAGTATTAAATTCAAAAAAATGATTAGATACACCGCTTATTCCATAAAATTTTCCACCATCTATTGTTAACTTGTAATGCATACCAGTATTTGAAGTGTTATTTTGATAAACGAAAATAGGCTTAATTCCTAAATTAATTGTTCCTTTTTGAGATGCACTAGTATCTGTTATAGTTAAACTGCCTGAAGTAAAATCATTAATTCCATTACTACCATACATAATGACCATATTAGAATTATCATTAGTTATAGCTAATGTATGCCCATTTAGGTCAAGTGTAAAATCATTAATAACAGCTATAAGCATACTACTTGAGGCTGGAATTGCAATATCTGCTCCTAATTTTACATGATTTGTTGCCGAATCAGTAACATTAGAACCATCACATCCATCAACTGCTGCCTTAAGTTCTTCATACGAAGTAGCTGTTACAAAATCACCAGTTGCCAAACCTAAATCAATAATAACATATCCTCCCCAAGAATATTTTTTTATTTCTGTATGGCCTTTTGTTGTCACATCTTCATCATTGAAATAAACTTTTGTGCTATCACTAAATTGATAATCATCGCTAATATTAACTTTAATACGCAATCCATAGTGAGTCTTTCCATCATTCACAGCCATTTTATAATCGTCACCAAATCCAGACCAATTAATAGCACCATCTTTCCATTTAAGCCAACAAGTATTAGCACCATAATCTTCTATCGTTGCATGTTCTGTAGCCGTTGTTGCGTCAAAGCTAGGTAATGCACCTGCTTCCACAGAAATGGTTGTACTTGAAATTCTGATTTCATTTATAACAAGTGCTTCCCATTTTGCATATATGGTCGTGTCAGCTTTAATTGCATTGCTAAAATTAAATTCTGTTTTGTACGTATTATCTGTGTACCAACCTTTGAATATATATCCTTTTTTGGTTGGATCACTCGGCTTACTGGTCTTATATCCATCTACAATCGTTCTGCTTTCAATAGGTGGTGTTCCACCATCTGTATCAAATGTAACAGTATGAGTTATTGGATTTGTTCCAGTTGTTGCTAAACCTAAATCAATATAAAAAAAGTAATCATAATTTCCATTTCTAAGCGATTTTACCATGTTTGTATATTCTTCTTTTTTTACACCATTAAAATAGATTTGGGTATTATCACTAAATTGATAACCATCCTCAAGATAAACTCTTAACCTCAATCCATAGCGAGTTGACCCATCATTAAAGGCTGCTTTCGTATCAGAAAGAAATCCTTCCCACGTACTAGCGCCAGCTGGCCATCTCACCCAAAAATTATTACTATCAGACTCTTTAATACTTGCGTGTTCAGTAGTAGTTGATGCAGTAAAATTTGGTAATACTCCTGCTTGTACAGAAGTTGTTTCACTTGCAATGTCAATTCTATCTATCGTAGTTGCCGCATAAACTTTTGATGTAAATATTCCTAAAGATGCAAAACTAAGAAACATTGCCAATCCTAGAATAAAACATATTATTGACTTCTTTTTTAAACTTTCCATTCCTATTTTTTCCCCCTTCGTAATTTTAAAATTTATTACTTTTTGTTTTCTGAATATATAAATAGTATGTTCTTTGGTATGCTTATTTCCGTAAGTATTTTTATTAGAAAACAATTCTAATTTAAAAACTGTTTTCACCTCCTATATCCTATAATAAAATAAAGTAATACACTTAGTTTTATATCATATTTAAGCTCAAATAACAATATCCGCAGGGTAAAATTTTAAAAAATAATTTGCCCTTTTGGGGCAAACGTAAAATCAATGCTAAATAACACATCGGTTAAGGAAAATAACAAATCCTCCGAAATCATTTTTTCTTTTTTCCCATTCTATGATATGCTTAGGCTATTCGTAAGGAGGTGCTTTTTTTGTATCATATAATTGTAATTGATGACCATCAGTTGTTACGAGATATGATTTCGGATACATTGAATTCTCAATCAGATTTTCAAGTAGTTGATACGTCTGGTGATGCTAAAGAATCTTTAGAACTTTGCCAAGAACACCATCTAGATTTAGTTTTAATGGATATTTGTACAGCGAATCATTCTAATGGAATTGCTTATTCTAAGATTTTGAAAAAGGAATGTCCCGAATTAAAAATTGTCATTATGACTGGTGTTTTGGATTTAAATTTTATTAATGAAGCAAAAGTCCACACCCCTTTTGAAAAAAAAGGGGTGGGATGACAAACTTTTTTATTAAAAAAAGGGCGGGAAAAAGTGTGGGTTACATAAAAAAGGTGTGGGATAACACCTTCAAAATCGTACTTCCGTAAGAGAATCTCAAATTCGTATCAAAGGAGAGTTGTTATGAAAAAATTTCTACCAATTTTTGTTGCATCATTTCCTTTACTCTTCTTACTTTTTGGTTTTGGATGTATCGGAGAAAAAGCAACAAGTATATCAATTGTATATAAAGTTTTAGCAATAATTGCCCTATTGTTATTCATAGGGTTCCACTTTGTGGTAAAAAATAAAGATAAATGGTTTTACTTGCTATTTGGAAGTGTTTTTGTAGTTAACTTAGGTTACTATTTAATGTCTGTTTCAACAAACTTAAATCAAGCATTATCATTCAACAACCTTTCCTATCTAGGATCTGTATTTTTGCCTTTATCGATGCTTATGACTATTATGAATGTTGTAAACGTAAAACTTAATAAATATTTAACATTTATATTACTAGGAATCGCAATTTTGATGTTTATACTTACAGCAAGTCCAAGTTTTTCTAACCTTTATTATGAAAGTGCATCTATCGAAATTGTAAACGGGGTTACTGTTTTGAATAAAGTATATGGGAAACTGCACTGTATGTATTTATTTTATTTGATTTCATATTTTATTGGTATGATTTCTGTTATTTCATACAGTATTGCAAAGAAGAAAGTATCATCATCTGTTCATGCAAGTATTCTTTTATTTGCTGTATTAGTAAATATTATAGTATGGTTAATTGAACAACTTGTTAAAATAGATTTTGAATTTCTGTCAATTTCATACATTATAAGCGAATTATTCCTTTTAGGAGTATATTTACTATTACAAGAAAAAGATAATATTATTTTTGGTGCTACTAGATTACTTGCTACGCCAATTTATCCTAATTACGCTTATGCTAATATGAATAATGACGATAAAAAGCTTGAAACTTCTTCTGTTCCTCAACTAACACCAGAACAAATAGAACTATGTGAATTCTTTACCAAAGGACTTTTAAGTTTAACCCCTACCGAATATTCTATCTACGAATACTATGTAGCAGGAAAAAGGGCAAACGAAGTTATGAAACTTTTAGGAATACAAGCAAACACTATTAAATTCCATAACAAAAATTTGTATAGAAAACTTGGAGTTTCATCTCGCAAACAAATGATTGAAATTGATAGCCTAATAAAAGCCAGGAGTATGTAGAAAAAACTGTGTAAACTGTCACAATCCTTTCTATGTAAAGAATCAAAAATTAATAATTGACCGAAATTGATTATATTGTTATTATATAATTAATCATAATTAATTCAATGGTGCACTTATTAAAGGGTTATAGTTTGAGGCTATAATCCTTTAATTTACGCCTAAAAATATCTTAAATAAATTATATTCTACCTTCAAAAAATATCCTATCTATATCCCATAAAAAAATCCTTCCTATGTGGTATGCTGGAATATCACTTACCACAACAGAATTTGTCCCTATTATTGCTTATAACATATTTTGAATTTCCATTTTCTAAAAATATTGGATATTGTTTAAAACCAAATTACGGTCAAATTACTATCAAATGTTTTTTCATGTATAGATTAATATCATTGAACTTTTTATCAATATTCCAAACTATTACTATCTAATAAAAAATCATATATACTCATAATTATAATTCCGTTATCGTAACGAGAACGTTTTACATTATCTCCAACAATTATTATTTTTTTAAAGAAATCATTTACATTTAATAAAGATCTTTGCTCTTGTTGAACTTTTTCGCTTGTCTTCATTTCAAGTGCTGACTGAATATATATTTTATTATTTCCTTTGTTAGCCACAAAATCAATTTCTATTTGTTTTCTTACATTACCCTCTCGTATTTCAACTGAACCAACATCGACATTGTACCCACGTTTTTTTAGTTCGATATAAATAACATTTTCCATTGTATGAGATATTTCTTCACTTTGTCTAAAGTCTAAAAACGAGTTCCTAATTCCCATATCTGTAAAATAATATTTTTGCGGTGTTTCTATAAATCTTTTTCCTCTTACATCAAATCTTCTTGCTCTCTCTATCAAGAAAGCATTTTGTAGGTGTTCTAAATAATTATATATTGTTTTATCAGTCATACTTGAAGTTCTCTCTCTTTCTTTAAAACCATTTGATAACTTTAAAGGATTTGTTAAGCATCCAATATCCGAAGCAATTATTTGGACTAACATTTCTAATTCTTCTTTATTTTGAATGCCATTTCTATCAACTATATCATTTATATATACATTATCTTTTTGTGTTTTCAAATAATTTATTTTGGCATTATCTGTTTTTCCTAATACTGTTAAAGGTAATCCACCATAAGTATAATATTCATTTAAAGCTTTTAATTGTATTATGTGTTCCTCATCATTTCCTTGCTCTATAAGATAATTTTTAAATATTATATTTAACAAATATGATTTTCCACATCTTCTTATTCCTGTTACTATTTTTATAAGTTGATTGTCTATTCTATCTACAAGTTCTTTTAAATAATAATCTCTTTCTATCTCCATAACGCAAACCTCCCATTACGAATTTTTGCCGTTTACGGCATTTTTTCGTAACAAATTATTTCTTATTTATATTATATACACAAATCATTGGTTAAAAACCATATTTTTTCTGGTATTTTTCTCTATTTCATTATTTTTTACCATTTTATTACATTTTTGTGGATTCTGATATTTTCATAATCTCTTCAGCTGTTTCTCTTGCCTTTTTTATATGCTTTACTACCTCTTTTTACTAGTTTACTGATAATTTCTATATATCTATTAGTTTCTTTCATAATTACTTTTTCTTCCAGTATTGTGGAACAATAACTTGCTTTTCTATTAGCTATAATACTGCTTTTATAAAATTATAACTCATTGAGCCTTTTCTTCCATTTGTACGTACACATATCTACTTTTGCATATTTTCTTTTAGTATTCTATTTTTTCTCGGTGCGTGTCTATCTCCCATAAAAAATCCCTCCTATGTTATATTGATTCTAACATAGAAAGGATTTTACTTTCATTAGTTTACACATTTTTTCTACATACTCAGTTATATTTATTACTCCATTGTGCCTTTATTTTTCATTTGTTATTTACAAATCTCATAAGCATTGTTGCTACTTCTGCTCTTGTTGCATTTCCTATTGGTGCTAGTGTTGATTCCGTTCTACCTGTAATAATTCCTGCTCCACATGCCCATTGCATTGCTGGTATAGCATACTCTGCTACTTGATTTACATCATCATAAGATAAGATATTGGTATCTTCGCCAACACTTACATCCTTGCCCATTAGTTTTGCAAATCTATAAAGTATTGTTACTAATTGTTGTCTAGATATTTCTGCATCTGGTGCAAAATTGTTTTCATCTACACCATTAACGATACCATTTTGTTTTGCCCATGAAATTGGATTTGCATAGTACATTGCTGTATCAACATCTGCAAATGGAATACTCTTGTTTGTTGCTGGTTCACCTGCAAGTCTATAAAGAACTGTTACTAACATTCCTCTTGTCATATTTACATTTGCTCCAAATTCATTTTCAGAAACACCATTGAATAATTTATTTTCATTTGCAAATTTAACTGCTTCATAGAACCAATCTTTTTCAGATACATCTATAAATGGATTTTTCCAACCATCTTCTGGCTCTACTGGTACAACTTCTTCTACCTTCTTAAATGTAGCTTCTATTGTATGAGCTGCTTTCACATTTTCAAATGTATATTCTTTAACAGCTCCTACTGATTTTCCGTCTACTAATACATCTGCTATTTCATAGCCTTTTTCTGCTTTTATCTTAAATGTTTGGTCTTCACCTTTTTCTACTTTTACTACTCCATTTGGCGTTATGCTTCCGTTTTTACCTTCTGTTACTGTTATCTTATATTTTGTTGTAGTTGTGCTTCCGCCACCGCCACCTGTGTATTTTCTCTTATATGTTACTTCTACTGTCATCTCTTCTGTTACTGTTATTTCTATTTTGTTATTTCTTACTTCACTTGTTTTTTCTACTCCATTTACCATTACTTTGCTTACTACATAGCCTGAGTTTGGTGTAAATGTTATTTCCTCTTTAGTTCCTTCAATAACACCTATTTTACTTGGTGTAATTGTTCCATTTCCACCATTAACTGATGTTATTACATTAAACTTATCTTTAACATTAACTTCAATATCAATATCAGTTATTGTTTTGTAGTTTGTAGTATCAACTGGAGTATATGTTGCCTTATATGTATTTGTTCCAGCTGTTAATACAACTGTTGTATCATTCCAAGTAAATCCACTAGGTAAAGTTACATCATTTAATGTTTCTCCTTTTACACCAGTAAGACCAGTTGGTACTGTATAATCTGGTGTTGCTTGTGTGATAGACCAATTTAAAACTAAATCTGTAGTTGTAGCATCTTTCCACTCATAATTAGATATATCTTTAATTTTTGCAGTAATAGTATTATTTGATACATTTTTTGCTGTAGTAATACCTGATATTTCTATTTTATCATTTACATTATTTAATGTAGGAGTTATATCTGTACCTGTATATTCAAAAGTATCTTTAACTAGAGTTACTTTTTCAAGTTGTGCTTTTTTAATTGTGAATGCTGCACTAAATGTTCCTACATAACTTGTGTTATCTTCTGGCACCTTATATGTTACCTTATAAGTTCCAACATTTGTTGGTGCTGTACTAGCATTATATGTTGTAGAACCTGTTCCTTCGTACTTAACTTCTAAATCACTTACATTTATTGTTCCAGCATCAACACTAATTGTTCCTGTTGGCATTTTAGGATTTCCATCATAAGTAAATTCTTCATTATCGTTAAGTCCTGTAATATTTACATCAGTTTTATTTATAACATGAATTGTAAAGTCTTTTGATGTTTCTTTCCATTCAGGAGTACCGTCTCCATCAAGATCTACTTTTGTTGCTGTAACAGTCATTACAACATCACTTGCAGTTGCTCCTGCTACATATTCTTCATTTGTAGCAGTATATGTAAGTGCTGTTCCTGATTTAATAGTAAAATCAATGTTTCCTACATTTCC
>CAUGFN010000019.1:0-27273 GCA_959598745.1 uncultured Eubacteriales bacterium | reverse complement strand
TATTATTACTCAATTTTTTATAATTAGAAAGATAATTTGAGCGATAACTTACTATCTTTTGTTCCGATTATAACATAAAGGACAGATAATTTTCAACTAATTACATGTCCTACAATTTGTAACTTGGCTCTAAAATGTTTTATTATAGTGTTTTAATCCAATTTTCAATATCTTGTTCTTTTGTAACAAGTTTATCGCTATAACTTTCAAATACAATGTTCATACCTTTGCAAATTTCTGAATTTGGACATAAAATTCTAATTTCTTTAAATGTCTTTCCAAGCCATCCTGCATTAGTTGCAAAAGGTTTTATGGTTTTTCCTGATAAATCATTTTGGTTTAAAAATGTTCTTATTGCTGGAACAGGTCTGTACCACCATACAGGAGTTCCAAGTATAATTTCATCATATTTACTTAAATCAATGCCTATCTCTTGTATTTCTGGCAAATGATTACTTGCCTCACTATTTTGCTCATCATTTACAACAGTATCATAATCTTCTGAATATGGAATAACTGTTTTAATTTCTAAAATATCACAATTCAATTTTTCTCTAATTTTATTTGCTATCATTTTTGTATTACCTGTATAAGAAAAATATACTATTAATTTATTCATAACTTTCCTCCAAAATTTACTTTTCATCTTTTATAAATATTTTCTTTTTATAGCTTATCATATTCTTCATCTATAACCTTTTCGCACCATTCATTACTTGTATTTTCCCCTGGTACTTCTATCGCTAAATGACTAAACCATTTATTTTTTTTAGCGCCATGCCAATGTTTTACATTTGCAGGAATTGTTACAACATCTCCTACTTTTAGGCTTTGAGGCTTTTTACCTTCTTCTTGATACCATCCTTCTCCATCAACACAGATTAAATATTCTATTAAGCTTTCTATTGATAACCCTGCATCTCTCATACATTTAATGAAATTTACCCAATTGCAGTTAACTTCTGTATAATCTCTAATGCCATTTTCATTTCTATTTACAGGTGGAATTACACATACTCTTTCATAATATCGTAATGTTTCAGCCGATAAATTATATTTATTACTTACTTCCGATATTGTCACGATTAATACCTCCTTTTTATATACTTATTATATATCACTTGTAGCTAACTATAAGTCAAGAGTTTTTACAAAATTTTTAAAAAAATTAGGAGTAGTTGATTTAAACTATGCCTAATTTGAACTAAAATATATTTATTTTCAATATTTAAGTAAACGATAACTTACTGTTTCTACTGTCAACATAATATCATAAAACTTTTTATTTATCAAATATACCAAGAGTAAATATTACATTAACTTAATATCTGTTATCAAAAACTATAATAAATGTCTGCATAAAAAAAGATGCTTCCATTAACTAAAAACACCTTTTTGTTCATTATGATATAAAATTGTAATTTGTCGATGAGGTTACCTTTCAAAATCTTCAATGTCTTTTTGACTTTTTGTATTTGTTTTTATAATAAAATTTAAGTCTTCAATTGCTTTGTCTATATTCATCATTCCATTTCCAATAGGATAATAAACTGGGTATACTTTATATTCCATACCAGCTATATTCTTTAAAAAGTTTTGTTTTCTACATTGAGATACTGATATATTTTTATCCAACACAATAGAACTTACTTGATTTCCAAGTGTTATAATTGTCTTAGGATTAATTATTTCTATTTCTTTGCGTAATAAATCTAAATATTGACTATAAACCGAATTTGGTAATACTCTAGCATCTACCTGTGTACATTTTCCTAAATTAGTTATAAAATATTTGTGTTTTTCTACATTAGCATATACTAAATCCGCAAATTTTTCATCCCACTCTTGTGGCTTTTTTGACATAATATCACTATATATTTCTTCATCAAGTAATCCTATTCTATAAAACAATTTCCATATATTCTTAGTTCCAATCCAAGGAGATCTTCTCCCTTTCCAATTTTGATCTGATGCAATATTTTTTCCAGTAGGATTCATAAAAACAAAACAAAAATCTGGATTATTAGTGCATCCTCCATTATATATAGATGTTAACTCCTTTGCTCCATACTGTAATTGTAATTTATCATATTCCGCGTTTAATTCACTTATTTTCATAACTACTACCGCCTTTATTTATCATTATTTTATTATTAATATAATTTCCAACTATCGTTATCAAACTTGTAACTATAATTGCATTTATTGAAGATATTCCAAATTTTAAAAAGTAAGCTGATATTCCACCTATAATAACAGCTATACAATTTATAAGATTTATATTTTTACTAGAATAATCTTTCTTTGAAATATAATTTACTATTTGTTTTCCTACACCTTATCTATGCTTGTAAATGATAATCTTTGCATTTTGGTAGTTGTTGTCATATTCACTTACTAGTATGTAATCATTATCTGCTACTATGCCATAATATCCAGCACTATTTTTTTTAGGTAATTGAGTTCCTAAATAAATATTATTATCCTTTAACAATTTGATTTTTTCTCCATTTGGAAGCTCATATTCAAGATTCACAAATATACCATTTAGCGGATATAATTCTTCTATTTTTGAAATAAATCCTAAATTAAGCCCATAAATTTCTTTGAGTAAATTATTTTTATATTCAGTGATTTTTTCCTTAGTATTTCCGTTTTTATCATAGCAAAATTCTGCCAAAATGCAGTCTCCGCCCCACGGATGTCCATTTGTATTGGCACAACCCTTGCATTTGTCTTTAATTTTACATTCATCACAATTAACGCCACATATACTATTCATAATGCTACTCCTTCATTCTTTGTTTTATATTCATATTACACTATGCTCCTATATCTATTACTTTATATTTTGCTTTTTATTGTTGGCTTCTTTATGCATAAAACATTCTTTTTGGTGCGAATATATTACGCCTATTGCCTGTAAATATGAATAAATAATTGTTGTTCCAACAAATTTCATTCCTCTTTTCTGCAAGTCTTTTGAAATCGCATCTGATAACTCCGACCTTGTTTTATCTACTTCATAGATTACTTTATTATCAGTAAAACTCCATATGTAGTTTGAGAATGTTTTATATTCTTTTTGTATTTCTTTAAATGTTTTACTATTTGTTATAGTCGCGTTTATTTTTAATTTATTTCTTACGATATTCTCATTTTTTAGTAACTCTTGTACTTTTTTATTATCATAAGTGCATACTTTATCTATTTCAAAGTTATCAAATGCTTTTCTAAAAGCTTCTCTTTTGTTTAATATACATTCCCAAGATAAGCCTGCTTGGAACGATTCTAATATTAGCATTTCGTATAAGTGTCTATCTTCATATACAGGTACGCCCCACTCTTTATCGTGGTATTCTATGTATTTTTCATTTTTCAAATTGCACCATTTGCATCTTACCATAATGCAGTACCTCTTTTATCTATAATATTTTGAATCATATATTACTTGCTCATGCATTCTTTTTATGCCTTGTTTTATATTTTTAGCTCTTACTTCACCTATTCCCTCTACATCATCTAATTCTTCGATTGTTGCTCTAATTATGTGCTTAAAATCGCCTAATAGTTTATTCATGTTGTCTATTATATTGATTGGCGTTTTTGGTATTTTACTTAATTGTCTATATCCTTTTGGCGATACTTCGATGTCCTCCATTCTCGTTTCTGTATCATATCCTAATAGTTTTACTATGTTGTTTGAATCCATTAACTCTTGTCTTGATAAATCTGATATTTTGTCTAGTGCATCTTCTACAGTTATTTCGCCTCTTATATAGTCTTTTATTAGCAAGTATTCTTCTATATCTAGATTTTTTGTTAGCTCTGTTAATTGAAGTTCGATTAGTCTTCCCTCATCTCCAAGCTCTATTATATATCTATTTACTTCGTTTACTACTCTCATGCAAAGTTCTGCTCTTTGCACTGATATTACTACATTTTCTAATGTTACTACATCATCAAATTCGAATTCGTTAAGTGTTGATATTGTTTCATCAAATGTCGCCTTATATTTTTCAACTGTTTGTAGTGCTTGATTTGCTCTTGAAAGTACATTTGCACTTTCTTTTATTACATATCTGAAATTACCTTTAAATATTGTGATTAAGTTTCTTCTCTGCGATATGCTTATTACTAGTTCGTTTGTTTGTTTTGCCATTCTTTCACTTGTTCTATGTCTCGTTCCTGTTTCGATTGTAGGGATTGATGCATCAGGGATTAACTGTGTATTTGCTAAAACTATTTTTTTAGCATCTTTACTTAAGACTATTGCTCCATCCATCTTGGCAAGCTCATACATTTTTGCTGGTGTGTACTCTTCATTTATTTTGAAGCCACCATCTGCAAGTTTCATTACTTCTTCTGAATCACTTATTACTATAAGTGCTCCTGTTCTTGCTTTTAATATGTTTTCTAATCCTTCTCTTAAATCTGTTCCTGGTGCAACCATTTTTAATATTTGATATAGTTCTTGATTTTTTCCTGTTTCATTTCTCATACTAAATTCCCTCCAAACTTACTTTTAAAGCTTTTTATACGATGCCACAAACTTTTAGTGCTTCTCTCACATCTTTCACACCTATTATATTTATTTTAGTTTCTATTTTCAATTGTTTTTTACTGTTTTCCGGCACAATGCATGTCTTAAATCCGAGTTTTTCTGCTTCTTTTATTCTTTTTTCGACAGAGCTTACGCTTCTTACTTCGCCTGTCAAACCTATTTCTCCAATTGCTACTAAATCTTTAGATATTGGAACGTTTTTATAGCTTGACGCAACTGCAAGTGCTATGCCAAGATCCGCAGCTGGTTCGTTTACTTTTATTCCACTTACGATATTAACATATGCGTCTTGATTGCTTATTGATAAACCTCCTCTTTTTTCTAAAACTGCCATTAGAAGTGCAAGTCTATTATAGTCAATTCCTATGCCTGTCCTCTTTGGTAGTCCAAATGGTGTTGGTGCAAGTAGTGCTTGTACTTCTATTAGCATCGGTCTAGTGCCCTCCATTGTTGCCATTACAAGTGAACCTGATGGATTTCCGTCTCTTTCTGATATTAAAATTTCTGAAGGGTTTGTTACCTCTACCATTCCCTCTTCACGCATTTCAAATAATCCTACTTCATTTGTTGAACCAAATCTATTTTTTACGCTTCTTAAAATTCTGTATGTAAAATATCTTTCCCCCTCTAAGTATAATACTGTATCTACCATATGTTCTAGCACTCTAGGACCTGCTATTGAACCATCTTTTGTTACATGCCCTATTATTACTGTTGTTATGTTTTGCTTTTTACACATCTGCATTATTCTAGCTGTTATTTCTCTTACTTGACTTACACTGCCCGGTGCTGCTGAAATTTCTTCGCTATACATTGTTTGTATTGAGTCTATAACCATAAATACTGGTTTTTCTTTTTGTATTTTTTCTTCAATTAACTCAACACTAGTTTCTCCGCAAAAAAGAAATTTTATCATTATTTATTTTTAGTCTATCTGCTCTCATTTTTATTTGGCTTGCGGATTCCTCTCCTGATACATATAATACTTCTCCATCTTCCTTTATATTATTACATATTTGAAGTATTAGTGTTGATTTTCCGTATTCCCGGCTCTCCGCCTAACAATATGAGAGAGCCTTGAACTAAACCTCCGCCCAAGACTCTATCTAATTCTTGTATCCCCGTTTTTGTTCTATCATATGTTTTAGCCTCTACTGTATTTAGTTTTACTACATCTGCATCACTTATTCGCTTAGTAGTACCTGCTTTTGTATCTTTTTGAATTTTTTCCTCATAAAAAGAATTCCAGCTATTACAAGCTGGACATTTTCCGCAACCATTTTGGAGATTCGTTTCCACAATTGTTGCATACAAAAATTGTTTGAGTTTTTGCCATTTATTACACCTCTTACACTTGCTTATTTATTTTTGCCTAATAATTCATTTTTTACAATTACATACATTGCGTGTGACCATGAAAGTTGCATTACCCATACTGAATTGTGCCCATTTCTATTTATTTGTTCTGGCAAGAAGTTTAAATTGTCTGCATGCTCTGTTACCCAGTTAAATAGTTCGTGTGCTCTTTCTATGTTACCAACTTTTATATAGTATAATGCAAGCCAAAGTGATGATATAATCCACGCGTTTCCGCCTATATAATTATCTCCCTCATATCGCATATATCCACCGTTTTCAAGTCTTAGTTTGTTTTCGATTTGCTCTACGGTGTTTTTTACGCATTCATCTTTTATGTCTATTATATCAAATGGAACTACAACGGAAAGTAGTGATATGTCTGCCTGTTCATTATCTAAACTTCTTATAAATTTATTTTCTTTTACGAATTTTTCCTTTATTGCTTTTTTAATATTTCTTGTTTCTAACTCTATTATTGGCGATAGCTTTTTATACTTTAACGGATTTATACTCATTAGCATTTCATTTGCGACTTTTAATCCCTCGTATATACTTGCTGTTGAATATAAGTGCATACCTTTTCTTTCTTCCCACAAGTCAAAACAATTTTTAGAGATATGTTCCTCTGTTAAAAAGTTTAATAATGCAACAGTTGCTTTATATATCAATTCTTCATGTTTTCTCCATTTTCCGTTTTCATGCAAGCCTATTAAAATTGATGCTGTTTCATCTATTTGTATTCCCCATGATGGAGCAAGTTCACCGTTTGAATAGTATCTTTGTTCAAATATTCCGCGAATCGAACTGTGCTTTTTTAGCCCACACATCATAGAACTTTTCGGTTAGATGCCTCATTCCTAGTATGTTTAATGATTTGTTTATAAATAATGCATCTCTTGGCCAGCAATAACCATATCTGCCACATCTCTCAAAATTTTCATCTACATCTGGACTTGCTAGTACTGCACCTGTTTTAGGATTTGAAAGCAATGCATACATTAATATTGTTCTTTCTATTATTTCTTTTTCTTTTATTTTGTTTAAATCCTTTAAAATATTGTTAGAACTATATTTTTCTAAATAATCTTTCCAATATTTTTTTGTTGTGTCATAAAATAAGTTTTCAGCTTGTGCCTTACACCAGTTTATATCTTCAAGAGTCTCCTTAAGTTCTGAATCAAATAGAATGTATATTGTTGTGTCATCTGTATTTTCATATAAGATGGCCGAATCTTCTGACATTCCTATATAATCTTCTGGATACAGATTTCCGTTTTCTAATGTATACTTCGAATTATTTATTTGATAATTCGATATTTTTTGATTTGAGAATGTCGCCATATACATGTCTTGACAATATTGAATAAGTGTATTATCTATTACCATTCCAGACACTTTTTTATTTACATCTGAGTTCAACTTTGAATACACAAATAAATTTACTTTTTTACTAAACTTTAATTTTCTAACTACTATATCTTTTTTAGGAAGTACATAGTCCCTTTGCAAAATTTCTACGCCATCCATTTCAAGTTCTGTATACAAAATATTTCCCTCATAATATTGCTTTTTAGCGTTAGCATTTTCAAACCACTTAACATTATTATCTAGTATTCCAAATTTGTAACTATCTATATTTTGAAAGTAATCTATATTAGGATAATAGAGTCTTATTAACTCTCCTTTATCCGTCAAACAGCCTAAAATATTTGAATTTCCGATTAGTGCATTATTAAAATATTTACTCATATTTTCCTCCACATTTTACGGTATATATTATTTTCCAAGCAATCTAAACATTTCTTTTTTATAACTTTCAACTCCTGGTTGATTAAATGGATTTACTCCTAAAAGATATCCACTTATTCCGCATGCTTTTTCAAAGAAATATAATAGTTCACCAATTGTATATTCATTTATTTCATCAACTTCTATTATAATGTTTGGAACATCGCCATTTGTATGTGCTATTATTGTTCCTTGCATTGCAGAATGATTCACTTCATTCATTGTTTTTCCATCTAAATAATCTAGGCTATCTAGTGAACCTTTATCGCATTTTAATTTTAAATCTCTATATGGATTTTTTATGTTTATAACTGTTTCAAATAAATGTCTTTCTCCACTTTGAATGTATTGTCCCATAGAGTGTAAATCTGTTGTGTAATCAACTCCTGCGGGGAATATTCCTTTTCCGTCCTTTCCTTCACTTTCTCCAAATAGTTGTTTCCACCATTCTGTTATATAATGAAGTTTAGGCTCATAATTTACTAATAGTTCTATCTTTTTTCCTCTCTTATATAAAATATTTCTTAAAACTGCATATTCATAGCAATCGTTGTTTTCTAAGTTTGAATACTTCATTATTCCTGAATTTACGCCATCTAGCACTTTATCTACGTCTATTCCAGCTGCTGCTATTGGTAGTAAACCAACTGGTGTAAACACTGAGTATCTTCCACCAATATCATCTGGAACTACAAATGTTTCATAGCCCTTTTCTGTTGCAAGTTTTTTAAGCACTCCTTTTTCTTTATCTGTTGTAACATATATTCTTTTTCTTGCTTCTTCCTCGCCATATTTTTCTTCTAAAAATTCTCTTAATACTTTAAAAGATATTGCTGGTTCTATAGTTGTTCCTGATTTTGATATAACATTTAATGATATATCTTTATCTTTTATATAGTCTAATAAATCATTTAAATAGTCCGGACTAACGTTGTTTCCTGCAAATATTACTTTTTTATCTTGAAATGAATTTGATAATGCTTCGATTACTGCTCTTGCGCCTAAATATGAGCCACCAATTCCTATTACTATAAGAACATCTGAATTTTCATTTATTCTTTTTGCTGCATTTTTTATTCTTTCTATTTCTTTATCATCATTTTTTAAATTTACCCATCCTAAAAATGATGAACCTTCGCCTGTTCCTTCATGCAACATTTTATGGCATTCTTCAACTCTCTCTTTATATTCTCTTATTTCATTTTCTGTAACCATTGAATTTTCTATATTTATTCTCATTTTATTCTTCTCCTTTGTTTTATTTTTTTAAAGAGTCTAATACCGCAGCTAAATATTTCATAGAATTTTTAGCTTCCTCTAAGGTATTTCCAGTAGCTCCTACTTCTATTATCATTGCTCCGTTTGACACATGTTGATTGTATCTAGATTTACTTAAGTTGAGTTCTCTAAAAAGTCCTGGATACATTTCTTCTGCTCGATTTTGTATCATTATTGCAAGCTTTAAGTTTTCCATCCATTCATCATGTTTTAAACCCGAAGAATTGGTTCCAATAACAAACATTAGCTTAGCAACCGATTCTCCGTTTATTTCTACTGTAGGCCTGAAATTATAATTGCTCGATATAGCATCTCTATGTATGTCTATTACAAAATCATATTTTTTGTCTTTTAATATTTTTTGAACCGTTTCTAATGAAGATTTATACGCACCGTTATAGCTTGGATAATCATGTATGCTTTTGTCTTGCACAGCATCAAAACCTTTTTCATTTAACGCCTTTGCCAACACATTTCCGACAGATACTATGTTGTAATTTTGATCTTCTGTTCTATAAAAATCTGAATATTTTTCACTATCAATTTTATATGTTTCTGATGTATGTGTATGAAAAATTAAAAAGCTCGTTTTCTCTGTCACATCAAACCTTGATACATCTTTTAGTTTTTCCAAATCAATATTCTTTTTAGTATAATTTTTTATAATTGCTGAGCCAACCTTTATTTTTCCACCATCCAACGCTTGCACATCATAATGCTCAGGTCTATCTTTCTTTTCATATGGCTCAATTTTCACATTTATATTTTCCTCTTTTTCTAAATTTAATTCATTATTATCTGTTTGTTTTTCTTCTTTAATTTGAACCACATCTGAATTATTTTTAACAATGATTGGTTCAGGTTCTTTAATTTGTGTTTGTGCATCATCAAAGATTTTTATTTTTCTTTTTAAGATACCTCTGACCAACTTTTCTTCGGTCAAATTTTCTTTAATTTCTAAAATGCCATTATTTATTATTAGTTCTAAATTCAATGCATTTTGACTTAATAATAATACAATCAATATTATCGCTAATATTAAAAAAGATATATACGATAACGTTATTTCTAACCTGTATATAACTTTTTTAAGAGGAAAAACTTTAATTCTAATCATCTGTAATATCACCTAATTAATATATAGACATGTTCACATTTAATTAGAACTAAATTAAAAATATTTATCCTAGTGCTGTTATATCATCTGTAAACTTTGTCATTATGTCTTTTGCTTTATCTTTTAACATCGCTAGTTCTATTTTTGCGTCTATTAACTTTTCTTTTTCAGCTTCGATTTGTGCATCTATTTCTTGTCTTTCTTCAATTGCTTTTGACTTTGCATCTTCTACTATTTGCTTAGCTTGTTGTTCTGCTTTGAATAAAACATCTGAAATATTTTTCTTAGCCTCTTCTATTTCTTTTCTATCATTTAAAAATTCATTTAATCTTTCGTTCAACTTTGCATTTTCGTTTTTCATACTCAATAGTTCTTGGTTTTGTCTTCTAAGTTCTGCTTCATAATCTTTTTTTAAGTCAGCAATGTAATTTTCTACATCTGCTCTTTTTAAGCCAAACAAACCCTTTGAAATATTTTCTTCCATAATTTTACCTCCTTATTTAATTATCCATTACTTCAATTGCCTCTATTATTCCATCATAAATAGCCTGTGCTGTGTCTTGTTGGAACTTTTCAGTTCTAAGTCTAGCAGCTTCTTCATCATTTGATATGTATATAACTTCACACAAGATTGAAGGTATATTGGTTGTCTTTAAGTCTGGTCTTTCGCCCAAATGATTTTGCGTAAGAATCCACAAATCATCTCTATTAACCACACCTCTGTCAGTCGTTCCTAATCTTTCAATTAAGTTTTCTTTTACAAGCATTGCAAACTCTTTACTTGTTATACCGTGGTCTTCTTTTTCGTTTGGCTTGTTATAATAAAGCACCATCGTTCCTTTATAATTTTTATTTGCCAAAGAATTATTATGAATACTAACAACTAAATCAGCATCATCATTTTCAAGTACATATTCTAGTCTTCCATCTCTACTTATAAATACATCATCATTTCTACTTATTCTAGCTTCTATTCCATCAGTATCTTTTAGCATTTCGTATAATTTTAATGCTATTTTTAAATTGTAATCTTTCTCGTATGTTGTTCCATTACAAGCTCCAGGATCTGTTCCTCCATGTCCAGCGTCTACTAATATTACTTTATTTTCTTTTGAGCTATCCGCCTTTTTATTTTTTATGGTTACAACTACATTATCTCCAACTTGTTTCATTGAATATGAAACATCACTTTCGCCCATAATCGTAATCTTTGTCGATTTAATTCCTATTTCTTCTACGAATTCATCACCAACTTCTATTGTTCCAGTTCCTGTCTTAAATTTCTTAGAAGAATATGTAATATAAAACTTATTTCCAGTGCTCGACTTACCGGTGTCAAAATAATCTATATCAGTACCTTGTAAAATAAGTGTCGCATATGTTCCATAATTAATATAATCTACGTTCTTGTATGTCTTCTCTTCTAGCTCTATTGATAATTCTCCGTTTTTCTCAGTAACTAAATAATCAGATTTTGAATTTATATCAAATACAACTCTAACTACGTCTTTTTCATTTTGAGAAAATCTTATAGCTTTTATATTTTTGTTATTTGGCGTAATCGTTGTTGGTCCGTCTATGTTTAATTTTGAATTTTTAATATCTAATACAACTCTGTCTGGATTTGTAAGTGAAAAGACATTATATTCGTATTCGCCATCTATAGAAATCTTAGTCTTATTCGTTGAAGATGAATACTTAATACTATTAACTAACGAAAGATTGTCTATTTCTGGCTCTTTGGGATCATCATCAGAAATTATAACGTTATCTCCACTTTCTGTATTTTTGTCATCTGGTGGTACAACTTCATCATCGCCACTTTTAACATCTACAGGTTCATCAATTATATCATTTTTTTGTTCTCCACTAGGTGGATATATCTTATCGTCATTTGAAGCAACTATACCTGAATTATCTTTAGTTATTGAATCCGGCAACACAAACTTCTCATTTAGTGCCAAATACGTTGTTTTTCTATCATTACTTTGCACAACTTTATATGTGCCTATATTCTCCATTTCTAAAACAACCCTACTTACGTTATTTTCTTGCATGCCACAACGAACTTGCTTTATTCCATCATAATTTATATCTTGTGAATTCTTTTCTAAATTAAGTGAAGAATTTTTCAAATCTATAATTAATCTATTCGGTTGTTCTAACGAATAATACTTATACTCATTTATTGGAGTATCTGATATAATTTCAGCACATGTAATACCATCTATAATTTTAATTACAACATTAGAAATTTTTGCAACCTTTTCTATTGAAGAAACGAACACTGTTTTAGTCTCACCATTCCATCCAACATTCTTTCCAAGTGCTTCAGAAACAGCTCTAACAGGCAAGTATGTAGTTCCACTTATAGTAAATGGCTCCACTAGATTTCCATTAGAATCTTTTGGTTCTATTTCTTTTCCATTTATTTTTATTTTTACATTTCTTCCTTCTGCTTTTCCTTCAAATTTTTTTATATCATATTCTACATCTTGGTCATCTATTGAAACTGTTTTGGTTGCATTGTCCCAATTTACTTTTTTACCTAATGCCTCAGAAACAGCTCTAACAGGTAAATACGTTGTTCCTTTTATGGTAAAAGGTTCTACTACATTTCCGTTAACATCCTTTGGCACAATATTTACATTATCTATATTTAATGTTATCCCCATATAATTTAACGTTGTTTCTTCACTTCCAACTTTCGCATACGAAATTCCTGATAGTGAGCAAACAACTATTAACATAATCACTAGTATTTTTTTCATTCTTCCACCTCTTCTTTCGCACATGTATATAATATCATAAAGCCTTACAAATAAACAACTTTTTTTACAAAAAAATCATTTTGTCTCTCACAATAAAACCTTATATAACATCTTTTATAATTTTCTGCATTATTTTTTATTTTTTGGTTACTCTACACATTAAGAATGAAAATAAAATTTTAGCAAAATAATTGTTATATAAAAGGAGGTACAGTATGAGTGTAACAAAAACTTTATGTATTCAAGGTGTTTCTATAATTTCTTTTGATGATGCCATAAAAACAGCATTTGAAGAAACTGCTCTTTCAATAGATCATATATTTCAAGTAGAAGTTGTTTCTTTAAAATGTAATATCAGAGAAAACCGTATTTTCGAGTATATTGCGGATACAAAAATTTCTTTTAAAATTGATACAGAAAGGAAGAAAGAGCATGAAACCGATAGAAACTAAAAAAGATTATCAAGACTATGTAGATGAAAAATCTCCAAATTCACCTATATGGTTAAACATATTAAAAGCATTTTTTGTAGGTGGATTTATTTGTTTAATTGGTCAATTTATAAATGACTTTTGGACATGGAAAGGACTTGTAAAAGATGATGCTGCAACAGCTACCAGCATTACATTAATATTTATCGGTATCTTTTTAACAGCTATAAATGTATATAGTAAAATCGGAAAATTCGCTGGTGCTGGCTCTATTGTTCCAATAACAGGTTTTGCAAACTCGATTGCATCACCAGCCATTGAATTTAAAAGTGAAGGATTAGTTTTAGGTGTAGGAGCAAAACTATTCCAAATAGCAGGTCCAGTACTAGTTTACGGTATAACTACTTCTATAGTTATAGGACTTATCTATTTTATGTTTTCTGCGAAAGTATAAAGGAGGGTTTTTAATGGCAAATAAAAAAATTGGTAAACAAACAGTAAAACTTTCCGCTCCTCCAACAATCTCATCTGTTTATTCTATTGTTGGACCAAAAGAAGGCGAAGGTCCTCTTGCTAAGTACTTTGATATAATAATCGATGATGAAAACTGGGGCGAAAAAACTTGGGAAAAAGCAGAATCAAAAATGGTTAAAGAGTGTGTTTCTGGTTGCCTTGGTAAAGAAAAAGTAAGCAATGAAGACATAGATTACATCTTTTCTGGTGATTTATTAAATCAATGCGTATCTTCTTGCTTTGGAATTAGAGAAAGACAAATTCCCTACTTCGGAATATTTGGTGCATGCTCTACCTTTGTTGAAGGTTTATCACTTGGTTCGATGCTAATTGATGGTCAAATGGCAGATAATGTGTTATGCTCTACTTCAAGCCACTTTTGTAGCGCTGAAAAACAATTCCGTTTTCCATTAGAACTTGGTAATCAAAGACCCCCATCAGCACAATGGACTGTAACAGGCTCTGGCACTGCTCTTCTAAAATCTAACGGACAAGGCCCATTTATAACTCACGTAACAACGGGTAAAATTGTTGATATGGGTATAAAAGACGCAAATAACATGGGTGCTGCTATGGCACCTGCGGCAGTTGATACACTTTATACTCATTTTAAAGATACTGGTCGTGCACCAAGTTACTACGACTTAATTTTGACTGGTGACTTAGGCCACATAGGAAAAGAAATTGTAAAAGAATTAATGGAGTCTCGAGGATATAATTTGAACAATAATTATAACGATTGCGGTTGCTTAATTTTTGACAAGTCTGAACAGGATACCCACTCAGGTGGCAGTGGTTGTGCATGTTGTGCCACTACTTTTTGTGGATATGTTTTTAATCAATTGCAAAGTAAGAAAATCAAACGAGTTCTTCTTTGTGCAACTGGTGCTCTAATGAGTCCCACAACCGCGCAGCAAAATGAAAGCATACTTGGAATTGCGCACGCGGTAAGCATAGAAATTTAATATTTTTATTGCATTGTCATTCTCCAACAGATATACTCTATGTAAAGATATTTTTCGGAGGTAGCAATGAAAAAATTATATTTTGCTTTAAAAATCAAATATATTTTTTAATGAGAATGAAACAATCATTTGGATTTGTTTTTATTCTCATTTTTTATTATGCAAGAAAGTTAAAAATTTTTTCTATTAGAAAATCAACATTATTTTATATCTACATAAAGTATAATTTTTATTTGCTTTTTTATCATTTGCCTTTCTTCGTAAAAATATCAAGATTTTAAGGAGGTATTTTTTATGGAACCAATTGTATTAAATCATCCACTTATTGAGCACAAGCTTACCATTTTAAGAGACAAAAACACAGGCACTAAAGAATTTAGAGAAATCGCAACAGAAATAGCAATGATTTTATGCTACGAAGCAATGAAAGATGCAAAGCTTGAAAAGGTTGAAGTGCAGACTCCAATCGCCACTACTATATCAGGAAAATTAAACGAAGATGACTATGCTTTTATTCCTATCCTACGAGCTGGAATAATAATGGTGGACGGCGTTTTAAGAGTCATACCAAATGCCAAAATTGGACATATAGGCCTATATAGAGACGAAAAAACATTGAAACCTATTAAGTATTACTATAAAGTTCCAAAAGGAATAGAAAATAGAACTGTTCTTCTTCTCGATCCAATGCTAGCAACTGGTGGAAGTGCAGTAGATGCAATAAGTATGATAAAAGAAGATGGGGCTAAAAAGATTAAATTTTTATCTATTATCTCTGCACCTGAAGGAATAGCTAAAGTTCAAAAAGAGCACCCCGATGTTCAAATATATACTTCCTCGATTGATGATCATTTAAATGAAAATGGCTATATAATTCCTGGTCTTGGAGATGCTGGAGACAGAATCTTCGGTACAAAATAAAAAACTTATTATAATTAAAATATAAAAGCAGATTTATCCCACATATTCTTTAAATTTAAGGAAAATTATGTAAAATGCTTTTGATTGACATATTTGTTCTTTTATGATATTATAGTTGAGGCGAATACCCTTGAAAAATCTATTTATAATTAAGGAGATTAGCAACTATGCCAACTAAGAAAAACAACGCCTCCGTTAAGCAGGAGAAACCACTGTATGTTAGCGAGAGACACCTCGAAATGATGAAAAAAGACCTAGAGGCATTGAAAGAAGCTCTCAAAAACATTCGAGAGCAGATGAAGCTCGCTAAGCAAGACGGTGAAATGATGACCTTGGATAATCACTCCAGTGTTTTGAGCAATCTCAATCAGGCTGAAATTAACAAGAAAGCCCAGATTGAAGCTCTTGAGGATGATATTCGGCGCTCTAAGATTAAGAGTAGCTCTCCAGCTAGCGACACGGTAGATATAGGAGATCTCGTCACCGTTAAGTCCGACTACAATGATGGCGAAGGTGCAATCGAGCAGACATTCGTTCTTGTATCTACTCTGACGAATCAGAAAGAAAACGATTGGGATGAAATCTCTACAGATTGTCCAATTGGTGCCGGCATTCTCGGAAGGAAAATTGGCGAAACAATTACCGTCAATTTACCTCTTGGAGACACCGTAGATATAGTTATTATATCTAAGTGCAGTGAGCATGAGCAAGTAGCGAAGAAGTAGTTATTACAGCCTTCTCAAAACACACATTATGTCAAAGTAATGTGTGTTTTTTATACCTCTAAAAATCTAATATTCAACTAAATTAAAACATTTTTCTTATAGTCAAAATAAAATAATATTCTTAAAACAATTAATTCTAATCATATTCTCTACAATTTGGGTTAAAATATTATTAAACATATTTTTATGGAGGAATTAATAATGGATATTTTGAAATATGTCTGGTGCTTTGTCATTGGCGGTGTAATCTGTGTCATTGGACAAATTCTACTTGATAAAACAAAATTAACTTCTGCAAGAATTTTAGTGTTATTTGTTACAGTAGGAGCTATTCTTACAGGTTTAGGATTATATCAATACGTTGTTGACTTGGGAGGATGCGGTGCAACTGTGCCGCTTACAGGTTTTGGCTATTCATTAGCAAAAGGCACAATGAAAGCTATTGACGAATCTGGATTCTTAGGAATATTTACTGGTGGAATACAAGCAACTGCAGGTGGTGTCGGTGCAGCAATTCTTTTCGGCTTCATCGCAGCCCTTGTATCAAAGCCAAAAATAAAAGGATAATTAACTTATAATACAGTTTCCTTTCTATATTATAAAAGCAATCAATCGAAAGTGTATATTCAATTCACTCTTCAATTGATTGCTTTTTATATATCATTTTCATATTTCTATTTTTTCTTTGCTTTTGACTTTTTAAAATAACTCTTAAAATCCAAAATTTTTCCTAGTATTTCAACTATTTGATTTGCTTTAGTTATTCCTATATGCTTGCCCATACCCTTTCCGCAAAACTGTACATGCCGTTACTGTTGCTGTTAAAAGCATTGTAATAACGGTTATATCTTCCATATTTAATTTTAGTCCAATATTCACAGCAATTAAAGCACTCGTTGCACCACTAAGGACGCCACATATATCTCCAATAACATCACCACAGACATTTGATACCTTGTCTGCATTTTTTATAAGTTTTACAGCCTGCTTGGCACCGCTCTTTTTATCTGCTGCTTTTGCATGAAAAGGTGCTTCTTCTGCAGCTGTAACAGCAGTTGCTATAAGGTCCGATATTATTCCAACCAATATAACTAATATAAGAACTATTATTGAGAAAGCTACACTCAGTCTCTCAACAACTTCAGAAGATAAATAGTTAAATACAATTGATAATATAAATGTTACTATGAATATCTTTATTAACCATCTTCTATGCCTTTTTTCAGTAAAATTATTTTCTTTACTTGCCATACAAATTAATACCTTATTACTACTTGTTTAAGGTATTATTCCTCCTTTTAAAATTATTGGGTATGCATAGCACACCCTAATCGTTTATAATTTTATATATGAAAGTGGTAACATTTCGAATAAATTTTATGGCTTAGGTCTAGAAGGTTTTCCCAATTATCTACTAAGATATCGCCATCTTAGCCATTTCCATTTAAAAATAACTTTTTGTTGTCACCAATCAAAAGTCTAGATTGCCACTTAGTCCACACTTCAATCTTCAAAATGTCTCCATAAGGAATGCTCTAGAGTTTTTCACAAATACCATCCTTGAAAAGGTTATCCTCTTTTGCAGTAAAGATTTCAATTACAATGTAATATCCGCCAATACCACTCAAGGAAAGCTACACTGTGTACTACGACTTTTCATTCTCGCAGCCTTGCAGGTTATACATGTATATTTTGCTTTCGCATAAATTACATGCCTCCATGGTGAAAGGGTAATCAACTATATGCCATTACAGCTTGCCCTTAAACCTTACTCACTAGGTAAGCCCACGACTGGGCGTCACAAGCTACACCTAATGAACTTCATCGATATGCTCTTTCAACGGATTTTTAGCCCCGTCCTCTCAATTCATAATGATAACTAGAATAACACACCACTTTAATTATATATTATCAAATGTACTATTTTATATCAAGTGTTATTTTTTTCAAAAAACAAACTTCGTATACAGATACAATAATATTTCTTCATACATTAAAAATATTTTATTTGCAATAAAAATTCTTAATTTAAACAGATACTACTACATACATTATACGAAGCCTAATAAAAATTTATTTACATATATAAAACATTATAGAATAATATCGACAATATCACTCCAACTACTGCTCCAACCAATACCTCTATTGGAGTATGTCCAAGTAATTCTATTAACTTTTCTTGCACATTTATATCGCCTTCTGATTCAATTATTTGATTTAGCACACGTGCTTGTTTACCTGCCGCTCTCCTTACTCCGGCAGCATCATACATAACAACTGCAGCAAGTATTATTGAAATTGCAAAACTACTTGATGCTAATCCTTCTCTTAAAGCAACAACTGTTGCAAGTGAACAAACAATTGCTGAATGAGAACTCGGCATTCCTCCGCTTCCCCATATTCTTCTAATGTTTATTTTCTTGTTTTTTACCACTTCAAATATTACTTTAAACGATTGTACCAAGAACCATATTATTATAGGAATCCATATAGCTGAGTTACTGCCTATGTCATTCATTTATTTGTCCCCCTCTTTTTCTTCTGCATTAAATTTCTTTTCTTCCATTTCACCATCACTATTTTCTATTAAAACTGTTATTTGCTTTTCTGCACTCTCTAGCATTTCATTGCAATGCTTTGATAATTTTATTCCTTCTTCAAACTTTTTTACAGATTCGTCAAGAGTTAACTTACCTGTTTCTAATTCATTTACAATGTTTTCTAAGTTTTGAATTGCTTCCTCAAAAGTTAAGTCTTTTTTCATATATAACCTCCTATATAACTTCTGCGTTTTTGGTTCCATCGTGCAATATTATTTTTACAACATCTCCGTCTTTTAAATCTTTTGATGTTGTTACTACATCACCATTTTTGTCTTCAAGAACAGTATATCCTCTTGATAATGTTTTTAAAGGACTTAATGAATCTAGTGTAGCTACCACCTTTTCAAAGTGATTTCTTCTATCTTTTAATTCCATTTTCATGTAATTATTCAAATCTTTTTCGAATCCATTTAGAGCTAATATTTTGTCAGCTAACATCACATTTGGTTCTTTAAAAACTTTTCTGTTAATTATTGAAGAATATCTCGTCTGCATTAGTTCAAGCCTTTTCTTTAATGAGCTACCTAATTGCAATTTCATATTATTAAGTTTCCATTTTAACTCCATAATATCCGGCACTGCAAGCTCACCAGCAGCCGAAGGTGTTGGTGCTCTTAAGTCTGCCACAAAATCTGCAATTGTAAAATCTGTTTCATGTCCTACTGCAGAAATTATTGGTATCTCTGAATCAAATATGGCTCTTGCCGTTATTTCTTCATTAAATGGCCACAAATCTTCTAACGAACCTCCACCTCTTGCTACTATTATCAAATCAACATTTTTAACTTTATTAAAGTATTCTATTCCTTTTACTATCGTTTCGGCAGCACCTTTTCCCTGCACACTAGCTGGGTAAAGCTTTATATGTACCATTGGATATCTTCTTGTTGTTACATTTATTATATCTCGTATTACAGCACCAGTTTTAGATGTAACTACTCCAATTTCTTTAGGCAAATATGGAATCTTCTTTTTATATTTTTGATCAAATAATCCCTCAACTTCTAATTTAGCTTTTAACTTTTCATATGCTGCATACAAATCTCCAACGCCATCTAATTCCATCCCTTTTGCATATATTTGATATATACCATCTCTTTCATATACTGCAACTGTACCTAATATCACAACATTCATGCCATCTTCTACATCAAAATTAAGATATGATGTATAACTCTTGAACATTACGCATTTTATTAGCGAATCTTTGTCTTTTAATGTGAAATAGTAATGCCCTGTATAATGTTTCTTTAAATTAGAAATCTCACCCTTTATGTATACATTATTTAATAATTCATCGTTATCTATAATTGCCTTAACGTATGCATTCAATCTTGAAACTGTTATCGGCTCTGGTCTCTCCATTAATACCTCCACTAAATTATAATTCTGTCACAACCCCAGCAAGCACGCCATTTATAAAAGAAGATGATGTCGAATCACTAAATGTTTTAGCAAGTTCAACAGCCTCATTTACTGATACTTTATATGGTATATCATCTCTATATGTAATTTCATAAATGGCTAGACGTAAAATTGCAAGATCGGTTTTGCTAATTCTATCCATAGTCCAGCCTTTAAGATATTTTCTTATCTTTTCATCTAACTCTTCTTTTTTAGCCATAACTCCTTGAACTATGTCATTTATGTATCCTTTGTCCTCTTGAGTTATTTCTTTAGTTTCATCTTCTAAATTCATTATTAATTTTTCAACATCTTCGTTTTCATGTTGAAAATCTACTGAAAATATAACTTTAAATGCTAATTCTCTTGCAATTTTTCTGCTCATAGCTCCTCCTACATTTTATCTATAATATTTTTTAATGTTTCCTTTACCTTAGACTTGTTTCTTTGTACATACATTCCCAAAAAGCCAAATCCTATCATGACAGCTAAATTCACAAAGAAATATGTGAATTCACATATTACTACTATAACTCCTATTATTAATCCTATTATAAATCCTAAATTTCTGCCAAAGAATTCTAGAAATCTATTTTTCTCCATAGTACATTTCCTCCTTACTCATTTTCATTTTGTTCTTTTGTTTCTTCTACGTTCTCTTCCGGAATAACAACGTCTTCAGTAGCCACTACTCCATCATCATTTTTAATATTTTCATCAACTGTCTCTTTACTTTCCTCAGCCTCTTTAATTTGGGCTTTTGCTTTACGATTTTCTGTTATATTTTTTATTTTAATATCAACATTATTTACTTTTACACCTGTTGTATCTTCTATAGCTTCCTTGACTTCATCTTGTACTTTAGCGCTTAACTCAATGATGTTTGTATTAGGTACCACAAGCAATGCCATATATACTTTGATTCCTTTTTTCTCCTTTACCATTTTAACTTGAGCATCTTTTATTTCTACATAATCCTTAACTACAGTTTCGGCTGTATTTTCGATTGTTTCGGCAGCGATTTGAATTTTGCCATGATTTGTATCAACTAATATTGTATTTTTCTTTTTTGGGTTCATTCTAGACAAGAATACAGTAGTCTTTAAAGCTGCGATTAACGTTATTATCGCAACCATACAAGTAGTTGTGTTATTGGTTGTACTGAAGATATTTAGTCTTATCCAACTATCCACATTATCATATCCAACAAATCCTGCTGAAACCATTATTACAATAATTGCTAATACTAATATTACTAAAGAAAAAATAAAATTAATTAATCTATCTAAATATCTCATTTTATCAAATCCTCTCAAATTATATTATTCTTCTGTTTTTGTTTCTTCGTTTGCTTCCTCTTCTTTATTCTTATCTTCTTTGCTTTCTTTTGCATCTTTAGGCAAATTTACTCCTTGAACATGTATATTTACTTCTAACACCTTTAGCCCAGTCATGTTCTCAACAGCTGTTTTTACTTTGTTTTGAATCTCGAAAGCAATGTCAGGTATCCTGCTACCATATTCAACAATTATATATAAGTCAAGTGTAGCATCTTTTTCTGTAACCTGAGCTTTTACACCTCTTGAAAAACTTTTCTTACCGAACATTTCTGAAATACCACCAGCGATACCGCCGTTCATGCTGAAAACACCTTTAACTTCAGATGCTGCAATGCCTGCTATCTTAGCAACAACATCTTCTGCAATTTTAATTCCATTAACTTCAGTTTCGTTTACTTCTGCCAAAGCCTCTCCCTTTTCAACTTCATTTTTTTCTTGTTCACTCATAATCAATTCCTCCTCTTATTTTATTTTTCCTACATTGTGCATATTGTATTTACGCTTATGTCATGACCATTAAGATATTCCTTTGCCAACATTCTTTTTGAGTTTGGTAATTGAATTTCTGCTATATCAAGAATGCCATCTTTTGTAGAAATTAACAATCCCTCTTTTTTATTTGCTTTTATTACCATTCCTGGTAGCACTTCATCTGTTTTTTCTAGATTCGAAAACTCTACACGCCATATCTTAATTTTTTGACCCTCAATGTTCGTGTATGCTCCAGGTATTGGATTTAAGCCTCTCACTAAATTTCTGATATCCTCTGAGTTATTATTCCAATCAATATTTCCTAAAGTTTTTTCAATCATAGGTGCTAATGTAAAATCATCTGGTTGTTTAACTCTTGGTGCTACTCCGTCTGCAATCTTTTCCAATGTTTGAACTATAAGTTCTCCTCCTTTAATTTTCATTTTTTCATACAAAGTTCCAAAGTTATCATCATTTTCTATCTTAACTTCTGCTTTTTGTATCATGTCGCCTGTATCCATTCCAGCATCCATATACATTGTTGTAATACCAGTAACTTTTTCACCGCTAATTATAGCCCATTGTATTGGAGCCGCACCTCTATATTTAGGAAGTAGTGAGCCATGTACGTTGACCGAACCATACTTTGGTATGTCCAATATTTTTTGAGGCAATATTTGCCCAAATGCTACTACAACAATTACATCAGGCTTTAAACTTTTTAACGTCTCGTATAATTCTTCATCTTTCCTTATCTTCTCTGGTTGATAAACTTTTATGTTTTTGCTTTCCGCATATTCTTTAACTGGTGTAGGCATAATTTTCATATTTCTTCCAGATGGTTTATCAGGTTGTGAAACCACCGCCAATATATTATGTCCACTTTCATAAATCTTTTTTAAAGATTCTACCGCAAAATCCGGTGTTCCCATAAAAACAATATTCATTTTATTCCTTATCCTTCCTCTTCTTCAACATTATCAAACAATTCTGTTGCTTTATCTGTAAATAGTATTCCATCTAAGTGATCTATCTCGTGGCATAAAACGATAGCCAATAGATCTTTTGCTTTTATTTTTATTTTTTCACCTTTTTCATTTAAAGCTTCAACAACAACTTCTTTAGGTCTAACAACATCGCCTAAAACTCCAGGTACACTTAAACAGCCCTCTCTGCATACTTGTTCTCCCTTGCTCTTTATTATAACAGGATTTACAAGTTTATATACCTCTCCATCTTCTTCGCTTAAATCTATTACAACAAGTCTTTTTAGGACACCTATCTGTGGTGCAGCTAAGCCTATTCCATCATCAGAAGCTTTCAAAGTATCATACATGTCGTTCAATAGCTCAACAATTCTCTCATCGACAGTCTCAACAACTCTCGATTTCTTTCTTAATATTTCATCGCCAACTTTTCTTATTTGCCTAAGGGCCATTCAAATCCTTCCTTCCATAATTTCACTTTAGACTATGACATGTTATTTGGATTTACATCTATACTTATTTTTATATCACTCTTTAACATAAGGTATTTTTCAACGTACATCCCCAATTTTTTAATTTTCTCATCTGTCAATAATTCTTTCATTAATACTCGCCATCTATACTCTCCGTTAACCTTTGATATCGGTGCGGGAACTGGTGCATATGCTTCAAAGATTTCCTTCACATCAACAAAAAAATCTTTAGCCATAATCTTTACAGCATTTTCGTCTTTTCCACTAAATACAGCTACAATTATATCGCAAAAAGGTGGATAATTCAACTTTTCTCGCATAATTATTTCACTATTGTAAAATTTTTCATAATTTTGCTCTTTCGCTGATATTATGCTAAATTCATCTGGCATATATGTTTGTATTATTGCCATTCCTTTTTTGTTTCCTCTACCAGCTCTTCCTGAAACTTGTGTAAGTAACTGGTATGTTCTTTCATTTGCCTTATAATCACCTATATTTATTGAACCGTCCGCCGCAAGCACTCCAACTAATGTGACATTTTCAAAATCATGTCCTTTAGCAATCATTTGAGTACCAAGCAATATATTAATGTTTTCATTTTTGAATTTATTAAGTATTATTTCATGTGCATTCTTTCCCTTAGTTGTATCTACATCCATCCTTATCACACTAGCACTAGGAAGATATTTTTTTAATTCTTGCTCTATTTTCTGAGTTCCGCTACCAAAGTATTTAATTTTATTGCTTCCGCAACTTGGACAAATAGTTGGTACTGGCATGGTTCTTCCACAATAATGGCATATTAACTTGTTTTCTGTTAAATGATATGTCATTGATACATCACAATCGTTACATTTTACTACATAACCGCAGTCTCTACACATTATAAAAGTCGAATAGCCCCTTCTGTTCAAAAATAGCATTACTTGCTCGCCTTTTCTGATTGTATCAACCATAGCAAAATATAGTTTTCTACTAAACGGTGTTCTATTGCCGTGTTGCTAATTCATTTCTCATGTCAACTACAAAAATATCTGGCAATCCTTGCGTAGAAATTCTTTTAGTCAATTTTAACAGTTTTACTTCGCCACTCAAAGCTTTATAATATGTTCTAATATCTGGTGTTGCAGATCCTAGTACAATCGGAATATTATAGGCCGTGCCAATTTTTTCTGCCACATCTCTTACATCATACTTTGGCATTGTCTCTGATTTATATGATGAATCATGTTCTTCATCAATAATTATTACGCCAATATTTTCCAGCGGTGCAAAAATAGCAGACCTCGCTCCTATTACTATTCTAGCCTTTCCTTCTTTAATTTTTTGCCATTCATCAAATCTTTCGCCCTTAGAAAGCCTACTATGTAAAATTGCAACTGTGTCTCCAAATCTAGATAAAAACCTATCCGTTATCTGTGGAGTAAGTGAAATTTCTGGCACAAGCATTATAGCATTTTTATTATTTTTCAATACTTTATCAATGAGTTGTAAATATATTTCTGTTTTTCCACTTCCAGTAACTCCGTACAACAAATAATTATCATTTCTTGATATATCAATACTCTCCAAAGCTTGTTTCTGTTCATCATTTAACTCAAATGGCTCTGTCTTTTTTATTTCCTTATTCTTAAATGGATTCCTATATATTCTATTTTCTTTAAATTCTATAATATTGTTTTTTTCAAGTGTTTTTAAACTACTTAATGTGACATCAGTATATTCCATAATTTCATACACTGGAGCCTCTATATTATCTAATAGAAATTTAACAATACGCTTTTGCTTATCGTTTTTTACCAATTCAAGATTTGCATCGCTACGAATAGATACCCACTTTTCCGTTTTCTCTTTAACACCTTCTACATTAGTTGAAGTTCCTGGTGGAACTAATAATTTAACTATTTCAGACAAATTGCAAAAATATCTCTGACTCATCCATTCGGCTATTTCTAGCCTTTTTTCGTCAAACACTTTTTCATATACTTTTATTATATCTTTGCATTTGTAATCCGATTTTTCTTTTAATCTTATTACATAACCTATTTCATTTTGCTTTCTGTATCCAAAAGGAACTAACACTCTCACGCCAACTACGACGTCCAAATTATTTGGTACGCCGTAGTCAAAAACTCTATTTAATTCTTTTGCTACCGAATTAACTATAACTTCTGCTATCATCTATTTTTCCTTTCATAAGATATATGCTTTAGTGAAATAATTTTCCAACATCAAATATAGTTACAACCAATGCAAAAATTATTATGACTGCAAAGCCAATTAGAATTATAGTTTGTTCTATATTTTCCTTCATTGGTTTTCTTCTTATAGCCTCAATTATTAATATTAAAATTCTTCCACCATCTAATGCAGGTATAGGAAGCAAATTAAATATTCCTAAACTTAAACTTATCGCACACATCATTTGGAAAAATTCTCTCCATGCAGAAGTCTTTGTTATCTCATTTGCAATTCCAACAACACCCATTACTTCTACATTTTCAGCTTTTCCGATAAATAATTTGCCATATGCTTCAAAATTAGCATTCAAGTACCAATTTGTTTCTAGTATTGCATACTTTAGTCCTTTCCAGAAACCTGGTTCTATCATTTCGAATTCAACATCAAAAAGCCTTGTTGAATCTGATGTTGTTTCTACTTTAATAGTCTGTGCTTCACCGCTTCTAATAAGTCCAATCTCTATTGATTGATTTGGCAAGCTACGTATAGTACCAACTATATCATCTACACCATTCATCGTAATACCATTTATAGCCGTTACAACATCGCCTATCATTAATTTAGCCTCGTTTGCTGGTGTTCCTTCATAAACAAGTGCTATTTCTCCGCTTTCATAGAAGCTAGCTCCAACAAGTCCACGCTTTGTTATTGGTATGTCGATTGTTAGATTCTTTATTTCTCCATCTCTTTTTATTTCAAATGACATTTTATCATCTTTTGAAGCCTCTATGATTTCACTCACTTTCCAGCCAGTTAACGTTCTCTTGCCATTTATTTTTAATATTTCATCTTCATTCCTAAGACCAGCTTCGTATGCATAATCAGCTGGCTTTAAATTAGTTATTATTGATGATTGATAAACTCCTTGACAAGAAACAATTGCAAAATATATTAAGATCGCAAAAATAATATTCACAATAGCACCAGCAGCAACGATCAATATTCTTTGCCATATTGGTTTCTTATTAAATGCCGCCTCATCATCGCTTCGTTCCTCTTCACCTTCCATTTGAACAAAACCACCAAAAGGAATAAGTCTCAATGTATACTCTGTTCCATTTGACTCTTTAGTAAAAATCTTAGGTCCAAAACCTATTGCAAATTTAAGAACTCTAACCTTAAACAGTCTTGCCACTAAGAAGTGGCCAAGTTCATGTATCGTAATAAGTGTTCCTAGTAAAACAATAATTTTAATAATTCCTAAAATCCACGTCATATATCAATTATCCTTTCATTAATTCAAAAATTGTAAAAACATATAGACAAAAGGTGAAATCATAATGATACTGTCAAATCTATCTAACATTCCGCCATGTC
>CAUGFN010000018.1:0-27539 GCA_959598745.1 uncultured Eubacteriales bacterium | reverse complement strand
TTTCTATTATTTCTTCTCCATATATTTCTTTTAAATTATCATAATTGATAACCATTTGTTTTTACCTCCGATCCATTTTCTCTACTTTAAGTATATCAATAAAATTTTTAGTGTTCAACATATTTAGGTATATATATGATTTTTCAGCTTATTAAAAAATAAATGCCAATAAGTTTTTACCTATTGGCTTTTGCTCTAAATATTAACTTTATATTCTTTTTCTAGCTTTTCATCTGTATATAATTTTGCAATTAGCGATAGCTCTTTTATTACATCTTCTGGCACTTCAAATGAAAATATTTTCTTTGGTTCGGCTGACAATATGTATAGCAAAGATGTGTATGCTACATAACTTAGCTTTATTGCTCCTTTGTCTTGTTTGCTACAAGCCTCACATTTTATTCCGTTATCCTTTATGCTAAAGTATATTTCTTTTATTTCTTCTGCACCAATGTTACAGTTTGTGCATTTTCCGAAGCCTTGGCACAAAACCTAATATTGCTAAAAGTCTTATCTTAAAGATTGCAAATACCAGCTCTTCATTTTTCGAAGTTTCTGATAATGTATAAAGTGTGTTTAATAGTAGTTGTAATTTTTTATATGATGTTTCGCCTTCCATACAGACATCGTTTATTATTTGAAGCATAGTCGCTGCATATGAGAGCTTTTCTATATCCATTCTTAGGTTATAGAATACTTCTATTGTTTCAGCAGAGTTTAAGCTATATAATTCACTATTTCCGTGAGAATAACATCATGTCGCTAAAGGCTAATATTTCTGTGCTAGACAAAAAGGCGCTTTTGTTTTTTTTAGCGCCTTTGCAAAATACATTTATTTTTCCGCAAATCTGGTGTTAATACGGTTAACACCTTATCATTATCTGATGAATTTGCTACTTTAATTACTATTCCTTTTGTCTTTATTATTCCCATCCTTAGCTCCATCTAAATCTCTATTAGGAGTTAACTCTTCTCCTATTTCTTCATATTCTCGCATTATCATGAATGCATCTAAATTTCCTGTATTTTTAAATAATTGCCAAGCAAAATCTTTGCTCATAAGTCTCCTCCTTTGTGCTTTAGCTTTTTATCTGCCTTATACTTTAGTTTAGTGAAAAACTTGATTTAATTTTATACTGCTATCTCTCCAGCCTTCTTTTACCTTTACCCATAATTGCAAGTTTACTTTTGCATCCATCATTGCTTCTATATCTTCTCTTGCCATTGTTCCAATTTTCTTTAATACTTCGCCATCTTTTCCGATTATTATTGCCTTATGAGTTTTCTTTTCACAATATATAGTTGCTTCTATATCATACAAGTCTTTTTTAGGTCTTTTTTTCATTGTTACAACTTCTACAGCAATTCCGTGAGGTATTTCATCATCTAATACTTTTAATGCTTTTTCACGAATTGTTTCTTCTACTATTTGACGCTCTGTTTGGTCTGTCCATTCTTCTTCGCTATAATATGCTGGTCCCTCTGGAAGTACTTCTATTATCTTTTCTAACAATGTATCTATTCCATCATCTTCTTTTGCTGATATTGGAATTATTGCTTCAAAATTGTACTCTGCACTATATAATTTTATTAACTCTAATATATTTTCTTTGTTTACTAGGTCGACTTTGTTTATTGCTAATATGGCTTTTTTGCCTGATTCTTTTACCTTTTTTAGTATGAATTCATTTGCCATGCCAATTCCTTTATCTGTTGCTTCTATAACATATAACAACAAATCATCATCTGATACTGCTGTATCTATTGTTTCGGCCATTTTTTCTCCAAGTTTGTTTTTAGGCTTGTGAATTCCTGGAGTATCTGTAAATATAATTTGTGCATCTTTTCTATTTATTATACCTTTTATTGCTGTTCTTGTTGTTTGTGGTTTGTTTGATACTATTGCTATTTTTTGTCCTGCTAGTCTATTTAAAAGTGTTGATTTTCCTACATTAGGTCTTCCTACAATTGCTACAAATCCTGATTTAAACATTTATTTTTCCTCCTTAACATCGGTCTTTACCATTCAAATTTACATATGTTTCCGCAAAATAGTTTTGCAAATACCAAGCATATAAACCTATTGGTAACCAATACTTCTTTTTAATATGTAAAGCCATTTGGCAATAATTCTTCTATTTTATATGATTTATATTTTAATTCATTTTCTTCGTTGAATGCACATATAATTTCAATATCTGTGCCTAAACTATAAATCAATTGTCTACATACACCACATGGTGTTGTTGGTATTAATGTTTCTCTTCCACCAACAACAGCTATCTTTTTTATTTTCTCCGGTGCTTCCGAAAGCATTTTTACTATTGCAACTCTTTCAGCACATATATTAAAAATTCCGTCATCCGAACCCAAATTGCATCCGGTATATACTTTTCCTGTTTCAGTTAATAATGCTGCACCAACAAAATATCCTGTTGGTGATTTAGCGTTTTTTCTTGCTTCTATTGCCTTAGCTATCAATTCTTCGTTTTTCATATTATCATCCTTTTTAATATTTGAGTTGTGTACATCCTTATCGAATGCACTGTGTTTTCACTTCTTCGTAGTATACTTTCCCTTTTTTTATAAGCTAATTTACTCTACCACTATTTCACTTTATTCACTAATAGTTATACTTCCTGTTTTAGGAACTATTTGTACCCAAGTGATTCCATCATTAAATGTTATTTCGTTTCCATTTAAATCACGGTAGATTGTTCTACCATCTCTTGTTTTCTTTTCCCATTTTATTTTGATTGCTCGTCCATTTGTTGCGAAATATCCATCGCCAGTTCCTATATTGTATAATTCTCTTCTGCCTTTATCTTCTGGATCATCTAGAAGCTCATCTTTTACATATATCATGACAACATTTTTAGCATAGAATTGTTCCTTTGTTTGTGAATCTATATGTGGTTCTCCACGCATATCTCTTAGATATACTTTTCTTTCTGCATCATATCTATATGATGAATTAGATCTTGCAGAATATTTTATCATAATATTATTTGCTATATCTCCACTTACGATATCTTCATCTTCTTTATTATATGTTACTATAGAACCTTTTTCTGTTGTTGTACGATATTTTTTTCTTGCAATCATTTTTTGAATATTTTCAATACTTGTTATTGCATTGTGATATGAAGCTTTTGGTGCAACTCTCCAATAAAATGTGTCATATATACCATTTATATTGTTAATTGAAAGTGTTTTTATATCTGATTGTGCTTTTGGGCTCCAGCCAAAATGTACAAATATCGCATCATGCTCCATCGCATAATCTAAGAAATAATGTCTTGCACTTCTAACTGGTCCTATATATGAAGCTGTTGCATTTTTAAAAAATGCCATAATTCTAGTTTCTCCACCTTCAATTATAAATTCATAAAGCATATATGCTGAATTTAATCCTCCATGATTTTGTTTAGCTGGTCTTTCGTTGTCTATCATTACTGCTATTGGTCTTGAATCGCCAGAATAAATATTAGGTCCTAGATAAGGTTTTTCTTCTTCATTGTTATTTGTTTCTCCTGAAGAGATGCTATCACCCGAAGTAGTTTCATCTCCACTACCTATTAATTCATCAGTTCTAGAAGCTTGTCTCTTATTTTTTGCTGATATAACACCACAAATCACTCCTGCACAAATTGCAGACACTATAATAAAAACTGATAATACTTTAAACCAATAATTTTTTGTCATTATAATTCTCCTTTTTTATTCTCTTGTTATTTTTAGTTTTCCTAAAATCTCTTCCTCTTTTTTTCTCATTTGTTCCTTTTCTTCTTCTATCATATGATCATATCCCAATAAATGTAGCATTCCATGAGTTACTAAGTATGCAAGCTCTCTTTCAAAAGAATGTCCATATTCTTCTGCTTGTTCTCTAACTTTTTCTATTGATACAATTATATCTCCTAAAATATCTCTTTCTCCATCGCTTTCTTCTTTTAAATAAGCAATTTCGTCTCTTTCGAACATTGGAAAAGAAAGTACATCAGTAGGCCTGTCCACTTTTCTTTGTTCCAAATTCACTTTATGAATTTGTTCGTTATTTGTAAGTGTTACATATACTTCTAAATCTTTTAATATTTTTTCTTCTTTTAAAACTGTCTTTACTACTTTTTTTATAAGTTTTTCTTCTTCTGGCATTTTATCTATGCCATCATAATCCACTTCTATTACCATTATATTTTCCTTTCTAATCTGCAACTATTCTTCTTTTTGTTTTCCATTTTCCGTCTATCTTTTTTACAGAATTTTTTAATCCTCTAAGTCCTTTTTGCTGTCTCATACGATCTCTGTAATACGTCAACAAGTTTGTATAATCTTTGTTTTGCTTTTTTACTTCTTTTATTTCTTTTGTTATGAATAATACTTCTCTTAATCTCTTATACTCATCAAAATCTATTCTTTCTAGCTTCTTATATTCTTGGAACTCTTTCCAAAACTTTGAATAATTTTCTTTCTCCTCATCGTTATCCCAAACCACTTTTTGTGACAAAACGTTATAATTGTAACTTTCTATCGCATCTAACAATAATTGATATGTTTCAAATTTATCGGCAGAGATATATGTATTTGATATTATAATTCTTGCTTTTTCCATTATGCTTAAATAACATTCTTCTGCTGCTAGTGTTGGAAGGCTATATGTAAACAATCTTCTTGCAAGTTCCAAAAGATGAAGTTCTCTTTTGATATCGTTGAAATCCTTTCTTGCAAAATTATCTATTTTTTCAACATAGTTTTTGTAAGCATCTAAAACTAGTTGTGTTTCCTCCGTTTTTTCTAATATTGGAAGAAAATTTACTATATAATCTTCTGTTAAATTATATATCTTAGAAAAAACTTTTTCTTTTTCATCAACTGTGTTAGTTATCTCAATTGCATAGTGCCTCATCATTGCTTTATATAGCTGTCCAACAACTCCTATGTAAAACTTTTTGTACTTATTAATAAAATTATTCGACTTTGTCAAGATGATTGTTTCCCAATCCATATGTAAAAGCATTAATTGAATTCTATATCTATATTCGCAGTATTCAGTGCCTTTTAAAGAATTGATCTCATAGTACTCCGACAATAGATTATTTTCACTTATATTGCTAACCTTCTTCTTGACTTTGTTGTAAACTGTTTCCGTTATGTATCTTTCTAGTGCTGTCAAATAATTGTCATAAGCTTTCTCGTATTTCTCATTTACACTTTTTTGTTTGCTTTCGCTTTTCATGTTTTTTATATCTTCTGCGTTTGCGTATGCTTTTAATAAACTGTTTCTTTTTCCGTTCATCATTATGCTAAAGAAGCCGCCACCAGAAGAGTATAATACTTTATTGAAATTATTAATTGCTTTTCCAAATACGCCTTTGTCTGTATTTTTTACTACTTTAAGTTGTAATTCTGCCATTTTGCACCTCCTATTTTATGTAATGTTTCTTTTTATATTTTTTCTTCTATTCCCACATCTTCTAAACATTCTAATGTTACTTCAACACAAATACCATCTTCATTTTCAAAAGTTTTATAATCTGTATTCAAAATCGTTATATTGTTATTTGACATAATCGATTGCATGCCAGCAGTAGCTTTTTCTCTTGCTATCTTTTCTGCTTGAGTTTTTGTATATGTTATTGTATCTACATTAAGTTCTTCATATGTCAACTCTGTAAGCTTTATTGGTAAGTCAAATTTATTAAATAGTTTTAATTGATTTGACACTGTAATTGTATCATATTTTTCAAATTTTGTACTAGTATTTATTAAATTTATTTGATAATTTCCTATTTCTAGTTTGTATTTCTTTTCGTTTTCGCCAGTCTTGTATGCTACATCTTTCTCGTATGGAACTGTCTCTCTATTTATATACCAGGTCTTTAGTACCACCTTTCCATCTGCGTGTACATTTCTGCTTACTGAATTTTCACTTGAAAGACTTCCGCTTATTAGTACTTGACCTTTTACAACTGTATCTCCATTATTTACACTTTTCACTCCCGTTCTAACCAATATTTTTTCTACAACACCATCTTTGTCTGAAACTATATTACAAGGCTCATTTTTAAGTTCATCCTTTTCTACATTTTTTCTTTCGACTATTTTAGCATATGCTTTCGTACCATGTATTTCAAATCCCATCCACGCAACATCATCACGTCTTAGATAGATATTTCTTTTTATCTCATCATAATTTAAATCTTTTTTTCGCATTCCGATTTTTACGCCCTCTAGTTTCAATTCGTCCCAAAGTTCTTCTATGGGAATTGTGAAATCGCCAATTATTTCAATATACCATATTCTTGATGTATATATGTTTATGATAATTAGCATCAAAAATAACGCACAAACCAATGCCTTTCTTTTTTTATATCTAATAACTAGATCCGGAATTCCTTTTGCAAGATTTTTATTTATTTTGCACTTAGTTATGTTTGCAATCTCTTCCACAACTCTATAATCAACATATCTTATGTTTGCAGTCAATTCAATTTCATTTTTCTTTTTTATATTCCAAAGCTCAATATTCTTTAACATACACAAATTCAAAAATCGTTCAACAAAATATCCTTCAACTTTAATGCATATGTATCCACGCATATATCTCCAGGTGTTTTCAAGAAACATATTCTCACTCCTCACTCAAATTCTATATTGCTTATTTTTCCTATTATAAGTATATCGTCGGCTGTTATCTCTTCGACCTTTAATCCTTGACCATATATGCAAATGTTATTGCCTAATCTTATTAAATTATCATCATACTCAAGAATACTTTTATAATTTTCAATCCAAACATCTTCATTGCTTATGGCAGTAATTCTCGAATAACTTTTTAAAAGTTCTCTTGGTATTTCCATCACATTACGTAGTTTTTCACGCACTTTTTTACGTTCTTCGTTTGGCACAAAAAATCACCTCATTAATAGATATGATTAATGAGGTGATTTTATGAAATTGTATATATTTCTATTGCGTTCTAAGTGCATCTATAGGATTTAATTTTGCCGCTTTATATGCTGGGAATATTCCAAATACAACACCTATAGTAAGTGATATTAAAAACGCTGCTAATGTCCAAGAAAGCGAATATACAGGTGTTATTAAACTTATTGAACCTATTCCATATTTTATTGTTATAAGTCCAAGGATTATTCCAATTATTCCTCCAATTCCAGTAAGCATTAATGCCTCTATCAAAAATTGCACCAATATATCCTTCTTTTTGGCACCTATTGCTTTTCTTATTCCTATTTCTCTAGTTCTTTCTGTTACAGATACTAGCATTATATTCATAATTCCAATTCCACCTACAACAAGTGAAATAGTTGCAATACTTCCAAGTATAAGCATCATTATACTTGAGACATCGCCAAGCATTGAAAGTATTGATTCTTGAGTAAACAATATATAATCATCTTTATCTTTATAAACACTGTATAGATAATCCTCTATTTTCTGTTTAGCTAGGTCTACTGTATCTTGTGAACTCGCTTCTGCAATAAACATTGTTATATTTTTTATCTTCAATGTTCTTTGCGCTACATTTACCGGAATAAAAACATAATCGTCCTTTGTTCCTTCAGCCGCATTCATGACTGATTCTAGTGTTCCTACTATTGTAAAATTAACTCCTTTTACTTTTATTGTTTTTCCTAGAGGATCAACTCCTTCAAAAAGTTTCTTTTCAACAGTAGCTCCGATAACTGCAACCTTATCAGAATTTTCTAAATCTAGTCTTGTTATAAATCTTCCTGATTTTAATTTTTGACCTTCTATTTCAAGATAATCTTCGTTTGTTCCTATAATTCCTGTACTTTTATTTTTTCATTCTGCTTTTACAATTGCTGATGTCATTGTATATGGTGATATGCTATTTATATATGCTGAACTATTAGCGAGCTTTTCTAAATCTGACGTCGTCACGCCTTTATTACTTTCTTTAGTTGAAACAATCATACCCGTAATCGCATTTGAACCCATGCCTTCAATTCTATTTGTAATTGTTGCCATACTTCCTTGTGCAAAACCAACAGCAACAATAACAGCCATAACACCTATAATAACTCCAAGCATTGTTAAAAATGAACGAACTTTATTTCCTAATATGCTTTTTATAGCCATTTTATATGCAAATAAAAAATTCATTTGTTTTTCCTTTCTATGATATAACTTTATTTACATGAAGAAACCAATTCCAGAGTTTACTTCAGGAATTATAACTTTTTCTCCTTCTGAAAGTCCACTTCTCACTTCTATATTTGTTATATCACTTGCACCAGTTTCAACTTCTCTTCTTTCAACAGTAACTCCATCATCATGCAGTATATCAACATATTTCTTTCCATTTTCTTTGACAATCGCATCGACAGGTACTATTAGGACGTCTTTAACACTATTGACCACAATATCTGCATTTGCATTCATTGATATTTTCATACTTTGATTACCTGATACTTGAATTGTTACATAATAATCTGTAACTCCTGAAACAGTAACGCCCTCTTCAGGTATATCTGTTATTTTACCTACTAAAGGATTATTTTCTGTTTCTTCTAATGCATCAATTTTAACTCTTACTTCTTGGTCATAATCTATTTTTGCAATATCTAATTCGTCTATTGGTACAACAAACTCCATTGTGTCTTTATCTGAAATACTTGTAAGCATTGTACCTGCCGCAACCATATCGCCTTTTTCTACAGTTTGTGATGTAATTGTTCCAGCTATAGGAGCTTTTATTAAATAATAACCTAATTGTTTTTTCATAGTTACTAATTGATTATTTAAATTTTCTAAATTCAAATTTACAGTTTGCAAATTAGTTGTCAAATCAGAGTTTTCAAGAAGTGCAATTGTCTCACCTTTTTGAACTCTCTTTCCTTCATTAACATATACTTCTTTTACTGTTCCCATTGTTTTTGAACGTACAATATTTGAATTTATACTTGTAAACTTAGCCATGTTAGCACTAGTAATTATCATTGAGCCGTTATATATTTCAGCCTTAGCATTAGCTCCTTCTAGTGAAAATCCTGTTGTATCAGTTTCTATCGTAACATCAACAACTTGTGCATTACCAGCTATTAGTTTTCTCATATCACTAACTTTTGTAACAGTACCTGTCATTGTAGCCATACTATCTACTAAAGTTATATTAGCCTTCGAGCCAACTAAAATAGGATTATTCTCATAATATGTGAATTGTAAAACAACACTAAATCTACCATCTTTAACAATATTACAAATAGCCATTGCATTTGTTACATAGCTTCCTTTTTCTATTGAAAGATTGCTTACGTATCCATCAGTTTCTGATTTTATTTCTAAGTCTTTTATTTGTTTTTCTATATTTTGTTTTGAAAGCTCCGCCTGTTTTATAGCTATTTCTTGTGCTTTCACGGTAGCTTCATAATTACTAGAATCTAATTTAATTATCGGATAATCTTTCTCAACTTTGTCTCCTTCAACATAATATATGTCTTCTACCTCTGCCGAAACTTTTGAATATTCCTTGTGATCTTTTGTTGCAACTAAAGTTCCACTGCCAGAAACAACTGATTCTATATTGCCTTTTTCTACTTGTGAAGTTCTATATGTTTTTGTTTCTTCTGGTTTGTTAAAAATCGCAAAAATAACCAAACCCACAATAACTATTAAAATAATCCTCTTAATCCATTTTTTCATTTTTGAATATCGCTCCTTATCCGACAAAATTCTGTCTAACAGCTTCATAAGCCATAATACTTGCAGCCACGGCCGCATTCAAACTTTCAGTTCTGCCAAGCATTGGTATTTTAGTTTTGATATCAGCTAATTCCATTATTTTCTCACTTACGCCTTTTGATTCATTTCCAATAACAACAACGCATTTTTCTTTAAAGGGCAAATCGTAAATATACTTGTCAGCCTGCAAAGACGTAACTATAATTTTATAACCTTGCTCTTTTAAGTTCAACAATTTGCTTTGTAAATTTTCTGCGTATTCCGCATCAATTCTAAAAATAGCGCCCATCGTGCTTCTTACAACTTTAGGATTATACAAATCTGCAGAACCTTTAGAAAGTATCAAAGAATTTATTCCTGCAGAATCTAATGTTCTAATTATTGTTCCTAAATTTCCCGGATCACTTAAATTATCTAATGCAAAAACTATTTTTCCATATTCTCCATTAAACTTCTTCTTTTCTATAATTGCCATGACGCCCTGTGGAGTTTCTGTATCACTAATGTATTTAAATACTTGCTCTGATACATACTCGATATTTTTAAAGTTAAACTCCTTACCACATAGTTCTTTACATATCAAAATCTTTTTTATATTCAATTTTTCTTCTATTGCCTCATTAACTAATTTTATACCCTCAACCACATATTCTTCATACTCGTCTCTATATTTCTTTTCAGACAATGATTTTACGTGTTTTATATATTCATTCGTCTTACTTATAATCATAATACTCCTCCTCATCATTATCAATGTAAAGTTCTGCTAGTAAAGTTATTATTTTGAAAAATAAAATAGTCCTAAATAAAACTCAAAAACTTAAGCAAATCTTTCATGTTATCTTTGAATTTTATTAAGGACTTAATTATATTCTATATATTGTTATATACAGCTCTCATAAAAGTACCTTGATTTACTTCATATTTAGCACCTGTGGAAACAATATCATCTGCATATTCATTTAACAAAACTTCTTTTAACTCTTTTTGAGCTTCGCCTACAAAACCATCCTCAATAGCTTCAACTTTTACTATTTGGAAAGATGTATAATCTTTGTCCTCTATTACATCTGTTGTATCTCCGCTATTTAGTTCAAGTACTGCTTTATATAAATCTTCATTTCCTAGTTTGCTTGAAAGTAAAGGACTTGTAGCATACTCAATATCGCCATTTACTAGAGTATACTCTTTACCTTTAAAAGAAAGCCTCATTGAACCATATTCTTTTGCCAAAGTTTCGAAGTCTTCTCCTGATTTTATTTTTGCTAAAACATTTTCAGCAACTTTAATTTGTGCTTCTCTTGATAAGTCTTCTTTTTCTCCGCTATCACCACTTGTAGTAATATCTCCGCTTGTAGCTTCATCGCCTGACTTTGGCTCTTCGTATGGTATTGTCATCATTCTAAAAGAATATGATTTATACATATCATTTTCTTTGAAGTTATCAACTATTGAATTATATGTTTCAACTGGTAATTCATAATATTTTGAAAGATTATATTTTAAATTTTGTGCCAAGCTTTTTTCTGTTTGATATTTTATATAATCATCTTTTGAAATATTAACACTTAAATATTTTTCCGCATCACTATCATAATCTTGATTAAATTTTTCCAAATCTCCGCTTTCTAAAGCAACATCATGATTTTTAGCAGAGTCATTATATATCTTTCTAATTATAAAATTGTTCATCATAGTTACTACTTCATCTTCTGTCATCTTTTTATTGATGTCATCTGATTCATTATTAGTAAGCTTTGAAAAGATATTGAACTCATCAACAGTATAATTTTCTCCGTTCAATGTTAAAATCACATTGCTATCTACTTTTTCTGTTTTTCCTTCCATGGCAAATACAACTGCCACTAAAACAACTATTACAGCAGTTATGATTCCAATAATAATTCCTGTTTTTTTATCCATAATCTACAATCATCCTTTCAATATGTTTAATAATTTATACACCTCATCTAATATATCACTATCTTTTTGGCTTTGCAACTTTAAAGTTATATATGGTTCTCCAGCACCTGAGAAAAATATTTTATTTTTATATAAATCAATCAGTATTTGTATTTTATCTGCTATATTATTCTCATCTTCACTAAATCGAATTACAACATTTTCTTGTTTTTGAATTATACTTAATATTTTTAGGTTTCTTGCTAATATCTTTATTCTTGCTATTTCGATTAAGTTTGTAACTTCTGTTGGTATTTCACCAAATCTATCAATTAACTCATCGATAATCTCACTAATTTGCTCTTCTTTTTCTAGGTTTGCAATATCTTGATATGTCTCAATTTTTTGATTTTGATTTTCTATATAATCATTTGGAATATATGCCGTAACTTTCAAATCTATTTGTGTATCAACTTCTTCAACAATTTTTTCTCCTTGTAATTCTTTTACTGTTTCATCAAGAAGCTTACAATACATCTCGTAACCAACTGCCTCCATGTGTCCATGTTGCTCTGGACCTAAAATATTTCCTGCTCCTCTTATTTCTAAGTCTCGAAGTGCGATTTTAAATCCTGAACCAAACTCTGTAAATTCTTTTATTGCTTTTAGTCTTTTTTCTGAGACTTCTGAAAGCACCTTATTTCTCCTATATGTTATGTATGCATACGCTACTTTATCGCTTCTACCAACACGACCTCTTATTTGATAAAGCTGTGCAAGCCCAAGTCTATCTGCATCTTCAACAATTATTGTGTTAGCATTTGGAATATCTATTCCTGACTCTAATATTGTTGTACATATAATAACATCTATATTTCCATCAACAAAATCTTTCATTATATTTTCAAGTTGATTACTTGTCATCTGACCATGTGCAAAAGCCACTCTTGCCTCTGGAACAAGTTTTGATATTTCGCTTGCTTTCCTTTCGATGCCTTCAACTCTATTATACAAATAAAATACTTGTCCGCCTCTTTCAATCTCTTTTATAATTGCCTCTTTTATAACCTCTTCATCATATTCTAACACATATGTTTGAATTGGTCTTCTATTCTGTGGTGGTTCATATATTACGCTCATATCTCTTATTCCAACAATCGACATGTGCATTGTTCTCGGAATAGGTGTTGCAGTCATAGTTAAAACATCCACATTATTTTTTAGCTTCTTTATCTTTTCTTTTTGCGTAACACCAAAACGTTGCTCCTCATCTATTATTAAAAGTCCTAAATCTTTAAACTCCATATCTTTTTGAAGCAAACTATGAGTTCCTATTATAATATCTAGTTCACCATTCTTTGTCTTTTTTATTATGTTTGACTTTTCTTTTGGAGTTCTAAATCTATCTAAAACATCTAACCTTATAGGGAAGTTTTTCATTCTCTCACTAAATGATTTATATTGCTGCTCCGCCAAGACAGTGGTTGGAACTAAATAGGCAACTTGTTTGCTATCCATAACGGCTTTAAATGCCGCACGGATTGCCACCTCTGTTTTTCCGTATCCAACATCTCCGCAAAGAAGTCTATCCATAGGCTGTGTTTTCTCCATATCAGTTTTTACTTCTTCTATACAACGAAGTTGGTCATCTGTTTCTTGATATGGAAATGCTTCTTCAAATTCGTTTTGCCAAACGGTATCTTTTGAAAAGGCATAACCAACGGCATTCTTTCTTTTGGCATATAGCTCAATAAGCCCTTTAGCAATATCTTTTAATGATGCTTTAACTTTTGCCTTTATATTAGCAAATTCCTTACTGCCCATTTTATTTAGCTTAGGTGGATTATCGCTGTCACTCATATATTTTCTAATCGAATCTAGCTGATTAGTTTTAATATAAAGCATTGCATCATCTTTATACCTTATCATTATATAATCTTGCTTAATATTGTCCACTATAAGCGTTTTTATGCCCATATATTGTCCAATTCCATGAACGCTATGAACAACATAATCACCAACATTCAAATCGGCAAAAACAACTTTCTTTCCTTGTTTAAATGCTACTGGTTTATAAGACCTCCTGCTTTCTTTTATCGTTGTAAATTCACCTGTTGCTATTACAAGTCCTAAATCGGTATACTCAAAGCCCTCTGAAAGCATTCCTGGTATGACAATTACCTGCTTATTATTAAACATATTGTCATCTATTTTTTCTAAAAATACCGCATTTATCTTGTGCTCTAAAAGCATTGTAGCTATGCCTCTAGCCTTTGATGTTGTTCCACCAAGTATTACTATTATTTTTTCTTTTTCTCTACATTCTTCAACTTCCTGAATAAATATATCCATTGAACCACGAAAAAAGTTGACCTCCCTACAACTAAAGCTGTATCCGTTTCTTTTTGCATGCGTATTTCCATCAATTCTTTCTAAATTGATTAAATTTTTCTTTTCAAGGCACTCCTCTACATCAGCATAATTAAGCATAGACTTTGTATAGCTTGGAACAACTTTGCCTTTATCCATAAGTTGTTTTATTATTTCATTATTTTCAAACTCAACAGATTGCGCTTTAGAAATAATTCTAGTAGGTTCGTCTACAAACACAATTGCATCTTTACCTATATAATCTAGTAGAGTTGATGTCTTTTGGTAGAAAAATTCAAAGTATTTATCAATTTTAGTTAAATAATTGCCATGCTTTATAACTTCTACATCTTCTAATTCATCTGGATATTTTTTTAATATGTTATCTCCTATATCCTCAAGTTTTGAAGTGTCTATCAAAAATTCTTCCGCCGGGAAAATACTGATATCTCTTATCGTATCAACTGTTCTTTGAGATTCTACATCAAACACTCTTATTGAATCGATCTCATCGCCCCAAAACTCTATTCTTATAGGATTTTTAGTAGTAAGCGGAAAAACATCTACAATTCCTCCTCTTACCGTATATTCACCTCTACCTTGTACCATATCAGTTCTCTCGTATCCTAGGTATGTAAGGTTTTCTTTTAGTTCTTCTAACTTAAATTGTTTACCAACTTCTAGTTGAAGTACTCTCGAAAAAAGCTCATCTTTAGAGATTGTTTTTTGCATCAAAGCCTCAACAGTTGTCAAAATCACCTTAGCGTCGCTGTTATATAGCTTTGTATACACACTAATTCTGTCCATTGTTGCGTCTTTATTCATTGTATCGATATCATAATAAACGACTTCTTTTTTAGGAAAAACCAGAACCTCTTCATCACTAAAAAATTTGAAATCGCCTATTATCTTTTTAAGCTGAATATCATTGTATGTAACAACTAAAATTGGCTTTCCTGAATAAAATCTCGTAGCATACATAAAGTGTGCCTTACTGCTCTCAGAAAGTCCTGAAAGAGTGATTGGAAAGTTATCTTTATTTACGTCATTTATATATGCCTCGAATTTTTTCATTTTAGGCAAGATTTTAATTAAAGAATCATTCATTTTATTACCTCGTTTTCTTTTTGTTGTAGCTAATATTTTAACATAAATTGCCACTAAAGACAACAAAAAACGAGTAAGATTTAACTTGAATCTTACTCGTAAAAAACATATTAGAATTAGTCTTTAATTCCGTATTTTTTCTTAAATTGTTCAACTCTACCACCAGCTGCTTGGAATTTTTGATTTCCTGTGTAGAATGGATGACATTTTGAGCACACCTCGACTGACATATTCTCTTTAGTTGAACCAACTTTTATTACGTTACCACAACCACATTTAATTGTAGCTTCTTTGTATTCTGGATGTATTCCTGCTTTCATTATTTTCACCTCTCTTTTGTCATTACAAATATATATTAATTTTTATTTTACAATAACCATGCTCTAATATAATAGCATATTTACCTACTCTTTGCAAGTCCTTAAAGAAAAAAGTTGCTTTTCTTACATAATTTGGTTATTTTTGTACTAATTAAAACATATTAAGAATCTTTTTTATAAATTCTAATATAGGTCTTTCCTTCGTAGTAGTATCTTGCTTATTATCATCTTTTTTTATCTCTTCAAAATATACTCTTATAGTATGTTCTTCTCTGACTCTTCTAAACTTGTACTCAGAAACAGCACCTACAGAATCGCCATCAACCTCAACATCATTTATTTTGTATCCGTCATTCGGTACAATACTTATTGTAACAGTATCATCATGCAAAACTCTAGGTGTACTTGGAGTTATCGTACCCATTCTCGAGTCGCAATATGTAAAAATTCTATGTCTTAATGTTGTTGTAGCAGAGCCTATTTCAGATTTTTCATCTTTAAAAGCATATGTTATTTTTAGCTTATCTTCGTCAATTAACTCTTTGCTTAGAATATCTTTGCTATTAATAGTGCCTGTAGTATTTTCATCAAAAACATAACCAATGCTTGCCTTTAAAGTAACAGAAACCTCGTAAAAACCAGAAGATGAATTTCCAGGTAATTTCCAAGCAACTTCAGTTATTCTATAAGTCGCATTACGTGGCACTTCGCCTTTTGTATCCAATACCTTTTCTGTAGAATATGGTGCATCTATGTCAGTAACAGCAACACTTTTTATAACTTTGTTAGCCGCAAATGAAATAGAACACATCGAAAATAAAACTGTAGCAACAATTAAAAATTTCAAAACTAATTTTTTCATATATTCTCCTCCTTTGTATTTATTATATCACTATAACTACCATGAAATAACAATAATTGTGATACCTGAATTCATTTGACCCAAATCTGAATCTTTTCTAAAAGAGTTATCTAAATCTAGTACTTTTCTTGTTGTCTCATTAAACGCCGTCCATTCTTCACCTGGAATATAATCAGCAATTATTTTTGCTCCTTTTAGCTGGCTTAAATAATTTCTAATTCCTGTTCTTAAAGCCCCGCCTTTTCCTGTAGAACCATAACCATGTATTATTTTAAAAGCTTTCACGCCTTGTCTTCTATACATCTCTAGATTATTCTTTACCAATATTTCGGCCTGATACACCGTTGGCATGTACTTTTCAATATTTGCTACTTCCATTTTTCACACTCCTTAAGAAAACTTTTACATAAACATTATAATACGACTAAAATTAAGGTTCAAGGAAAATTAAAAGTTATTATTCGCTTGAAAACACAACATCCTTAATGACCATATTATTTTCCATAATAATTTTTATAAAATTCTTCTCTAAATTCTAGTAATCTATCTTCTTCAATTGCTTTTCTTACATCTTCCATAAGTTTAACTAAGAAACGCAAGTTATGTATTGTTATTAGTCTTGCACCTAGTATTTCGCCGCATTTTACCAAATGTCTTATGTATGCTCTCGTATAGTTTTTGCAAGTATAACAGTCACAATTATGATCAAGCGGTGTCCAATCTCTTTCGTAAGTTGCATTTCTAACTACGACCTTTCCTTCTGATGTCATTGCTGTTCCATTTCGAGCAATTCTTGTTGGCAATACGCAGTCGCACATATCAATTCCTCTTAGCACTGCTTCTATCAAATAATCTGGTGTTCCAACACCCATCAAATATCTAGGCTTATTTTCTGGCAAAAATGGTGTTGTAGCAGATAAAATTTCGTACATAAGCTCTGCTGGTTCACCTACACTTAACCCACCAACAGCATATCCTGGAAAATCAAGTTCTACTAGTGCTTTTGCACTTTGCTCTCTTAAATCTTTATACATACCACCTTGAACTATTCCAAATAATCCTTGTTTTTCTTTATTTTTATGTGCTTCTAAGCATCTTTTTGCCCAACGCGTTGTCATTTCCATAGACTTTTTTGTGTAGTCATAATCTGATGGATAAGGTGCACATTCATCAAAAGCCATCATTATATCGCTACCTAAATTATTTTGAATCTTCATAGAAATTTCAGGAGATAAAAACTTTTCGCTACCATCTAAATGTGACTTGAATTTCACTCCTTCTTCTGTGATATTTCTTAAATCTGCAAGACTAAAAACTTGAAATCCACCACTATCTGTAAGGATAGGTCTATCCCAATTCATAAATTTGTGAAGTCCGCCAGCCTCTTTAATTAGCTCATCCCCAGGTCTTAAAAATAGATGATATGTGTTTGACAAAATAATTCTTGCATCTACCATTTCTTTAAGTTCATCTGGTGTCATTGCTTTTACTGTTGCTTGCGTTCCAACAGGCATAAATACTGGTGTTTCTATAATTCCATGTGGAGTATATATTCTTCCGCGTCTCGCACCAGTTTTTTTATCTTTTTTTAATAATTCGTATCTAATAGGTTGTTCCATATAATTTTCCTTTCATCTAAAATAATTATGATTTTCATGCATTTTTATTTAATTAGCATTGCATCTCCAAAACTAAAAAATCTGTATTTTTCTTCGACAGCAACTTTATATGTATTCATTATCATTTCTCTATTTGCAAGTGCTGATATAAGCATTAAAAGTGTGCTCTCTGGCAAGTGAAAATTAGTTATTAAACAATCTAATACCTTAAACTTATATCCTGGATATATAAATATCTCTGTATTGCCATTTTGAGGCTTTAAAAAGCCATTCTCATCAGCTGCTGATTCAACAGTTCTACATGAAGTTGTACCAACGCAAATTACTCTTCCACCTTTCTTCTTTGTCTCATTTATTATATCACATGCCTCTTTAGATATTTCGTAATACTCAGAGTGCATTTTGTGATCTTCTATGTTTTCTTCTTTTACCGGTCTAAAAGTACCAAGTCCGACATGTAGCAAAACTCTAGCTATTTTTACGCCTTTTTTCTCAAGTTCACTTAACAATTCTGGCGTAAAATGTAAGCCAGCTGTAGGAGCTGCAGCGCTACCTTCAACCTTGCTATATACTGTTTGATAACTTTCTTTTTCTTTTAGCTTTTCATGTATATATGGTGGAAGTGGCATTATTCCAATTTTATCTAATATTTCATTCAAAATGCCATCATATGAAAGTTTTACAACCCTATTTCCATCTTCTTTAATCTCAATAACTTTTGCTTTTAGTAAAACCTCACCATCTGTTTCAAATAAAAGCTCTGTACCTATTTTGCACTTTTTGCCCGGTTTTACTAGAACCTCCCACTTCTCATCACCTAAATCCTTTAGAAGTAGCATTTCAATTTTTTCTTCTTTTTCTTCTCTTCTGCCATAAAGCCTAGCAGGAATAACCCTTGTTTCATTTATTACCAAGCAATCATTTGGAGATATGTACTTAACAATATCTTTAAAAATTTTGTGCTCGATTTTTCCAGTTTCTTTGTCTAAAACAAGTAGTCTACACTCATCTCTTTTTTCTGTTGGATGTTGTGCTATAAGCTCTTCTGGCAAGTCATAATAAAAATCTTGTAATTTCATTTTTTATCATCCTATCTATAATTAAATTATATTTTGAAATACAGTCAAAATCTTAGAGTGCACAGGGCACTCAATAATTTAACCATTCTTTGCTATTATACCATAAATTATGGTAACTGCAAATACAAAAAAGAATGTACCTAAATTTTTATTTAAGTACATTCTTTCTTGATTTTATAGCAATCCGTTTGCTCTCATCCAACGGATTCTAGCTGTTGGATCTAATATTTTCTTTCTTAGTCTTATATTTTGTGGTGTAACTTCTACTAATTCATCTTCAGCAATGAATTCGATTGCTTGTTCTAGTGATAAAACTCTTGGTGGTGTTAGTCTTAATGCGTCATCACTACCTGATGCTCTGGTATTTGTTAAGTGTTTTTCTTTACATACGTTTACTTCCATATCGTCTGGTCTAGCATTTTCACCTATTATCATACCTTGATATACTTCAACACCCGCTCCTATAAATAATGTTCCTCTTTCTTGTGCATTGTATAGTCCATAAGTAACTGACTTTCCTGTTTCAAATGCTATTAGAACACCTTTGTTTCTAGCAGCTATATCACCTTTTGCTGGTTCATATCCATTAAATACATGGTTCATTATTCCGTTTCCCTTTGTATCTGTCATGAATTCGCTTCTATAACCAATCAATCCTCTTGCAGGTATCTTAAACTCAAGTCTTGTATATCCTTGATTTCCTGCAACCATGTTTGTCATTTCAGCTTTTCTTACACCTAATTTTTCAATAACAGAACCTGTATATTCATCTGGAACATCAATAACTAAGTCTTCCATTGGTTCACATTTTACGCCATTGATTTCTTTATATATTACAGATGGTCTTGATACCATAAATTCAAAACCTTCTCTTCTCATTGTCTCGATAAGAACAGATAAATGTAATTCTCCTCTTCCTGAAACTTTAAAGCTATCTGGGCTATCTGTTTCTTCAACTCTCAAGCTTACATTTGATTCAAGTTCTTTCATAAGTCTGTCTCTTAAATGTCTTGATGTAACAAATTCGCCTTCTCTACCTGCAAATGGTCCATTATTAACACTAAATGTCATTGTTAAAGTAGGTTCGTCGATGTCAACGAAAGGTACTGCTTCTGGTTCGTTTGGATCAGCTATTGTCTCACCAATATTTATATCTGGAATACCAACAACTGCAACTATATCGCCAGCATCAGCTTCATCAATCTCTATTCTCTTTAAACCTTGATATGTGTATATTTTTCCTATCTTTAGGTTTTGAATGTTTCCATCTTTTCTACATACAGCAACATTTTGTCCTTGAAGAATTTTTCCTCTTTCAACTCTACCAATTGCTATTCTTCCAACATAGTTGTCATAGTCAATACTTGAAACAAGCATTTGGAATGGCTTGCTTCTATCAACGCATGGAGCTCCTATATAATTGATTATTGTTTCAAATATAGGCTTCATATCTGTTCCTGGAACATCAGGATCCATCGAAGCAACGCCTTGTTTTCCTGAAGCATAAATAACTGGGAAGTTTAATTGATCATCGTTTGCTGCAAGCTCTAAGAACAAATCAATTACTTCATCTACTACAGCCTTAGGTCTTGCTCCTGGTCTGTCTATTTTGTTTAAAACAACGATTGGTTTTAAGTTAAGTGCTAAAGCTTTTCTCAAAACGAATCTTGTTTGTGGCATAACGCCTTCAAAGGCATCAACAAGAAGTATTACACCATCAACCATTTTCAAAACACGTTCAACTTCTCCTCCAAAGTCAGCATGTCCTGGTGTATCAATAATATTGATTTTGTAATCACCATAATGAACTGCTGTGTTTTTAGCAAGTATAGTGATTCCTCTTTCTTTTTCTAGTGCATTTGAGTCCATAACACGCTCATCTACATGCTCATTTGCTCTAAATGTACCAGATTGCTTTAATAAAGCATCTACAAGTGTAGTCTTGCCATGGTCAACATGGGCGATAATAGCTACATTTCTAATTTCCATTTCTAATTCCCCTTTTCGTTTTTTGGATTATATCTAATGGCAAGTGGCCATTTATCACTTGGTTACCTGGGAGGTAACCAAATTCGATTCATTTTTATATTTTTTGTCATTTTTATACATTTTTATCTATTTACATAACTTTTCCATAAAGCTTTTTTATTGGCGGGCTATTCACCCGCCAATATTACTTCTTTACAATTGTTACTCTACACATTCTTTTAAGAACTTAATATATTCTTATTCTTCTGTGTTTTCTTTGCTTTCTTCAGCTTCTGTGTTTTCAAGTTCTCTTATAGAAATTTCAATTCTTCTTTTTTCTGGATTGATTTCTACTATTTTACCTGTAACTTCATCACCAATTTTAAGAACTTCATCTGGTTTAGCAATTCTTCTATTTGTGATGTTTGATATGTGAACCAAAGCTTCCATTCCGTTTGGTAATTCTACAAATGCTCCAAAAGGTTTTAAGCTTACAACTTTACCTGTAACAATATCAGTTACTTGGTATTTAATGTTTGCCCAAGGATCATCCTCTGGATTTTTGTATGATAAAGAAATTTTGTTATGTTCTTTGTCTATCTTTATAACTCTAACTTTGATTTGGTCACCAACTTTTAAAACTTCACTTGGATGTTTAATTTGCTTCCAAGAGATTTCTGTAATATGAAGTAAACCATCAATTCCACCGATATCAACAAAAGCACCATAATCTGTGATTTGTCTAACTGTACCGATTATTGTTTTACCAACTTCTATTTCAGCCCATGTTTTAGCAAGTTGCATTTCTCTTAATTCGTCTGCAAGCTTTCTTTCTGAACCAACTATCTTTCTCTTTTCTGGGTTGTATTCGATAACTTTTAGTGCAAGTGTTTTGCCCTTGTATTCAGCTAAATCTGTAACTTTCTTAACAAGTTGTGTTCTTGGAACAAATATTTTTGTGCTACCAGCTTCAGCTATAACACCAGCATCTTTAATCTCTGTAACTTTTGCTTCAACGGGTTTATCAGCTTTAACATTTGCTTCGAACTCTTCTCTTAATTTTTTTGATTGTAATCTTTTTGTAGATAACAATACGTTTCCTTGACCATTATTCATCTTTAAGATGTATGCTGATATTTTATCTCCAACTTTTACTTTATCAGCTGGTTTTTCATCACCATAAGAGAACTCTCCTCTTGGTATAACTCCGTCTGCCTTGTATCCTAAATCAACGAAAATATCTTCTCCAACGATATCTACGATAGTTCCTTCTACAATAGTTCCTTCCTCTAATTTTTTAAGTGAGTTTTCATATAACTCTGCAAAGTTTTGTTCTTCATTATTTGCCATTTTAAAATCAATCCTTTCCGAATCTGCTAAATTATCTTTCTTACGCCAATAATTCACGTAAAAAGCTTTAATAATTATCCTATATTTCGAGCAATTTGTCAATGCCTAATAGCAACTTCTACTGTAATAATTTTGTAAGTTCGTCTATATGATATATTTCTAGCGTATTCATTGCCCTTGTGATACATACATACAATAGTTTTGTGTCTACTTCTGAATCTGTATAGTTATGTACATCTGCATTTGTTATTATTACAGCATCAAATTCAAGTCCTTTTGATAAATATGATGGAACTATGTTGATTCCGCCTGAATATTCTGAATCTTTACTGCTTATTATATGTATTTCTTCGTCTTGCAATTGTTCTTTTAATTTTATACAATCTTCTACAGTTTTGCAAATTAGTGCTATGTTGCTAAAGCCTTTTTCTTTATACTCTTTTAGTCTTTCTTTTATTTGCTCTACCATTTTTTCTTCGTTTTCAAAATGTTTTACTATAACTGGGGCTCCATTTTTCATTACAGGTTCACCTGGAGGGCAATTTAGCTTATCCATTATGTGTGAGATTACTTTATTTGCCACATTCATTATTTCTTCTGTTGTTCTGTATGTCTTTTTTAGTGTTAGGTATGTTGGATCAATGCCATCTCCAAATACTATGCTCATTGTTTTTTGCCAATTGTTCGTGCCTCTGTAGAAATATATTCCTTGCGCCAAATCTCCGAGTATTGTAAGTGAATTACTTTTAACTATTTTTTTGAATATATAGAATTGGAATTCACTAAAATCTTGTGCTTCATCTATTACTATATGCTTTAACTCAAATTTAGTCTTTATGCCATATACCATATATTTTATATACATAAGTGGTGCCAAGTCTTCCATCTCTATTTTGCCTTTTCGTTGTGCATCAGTAAATGATGTTTTTATGTATTTTATTTCTTCATCTGATATTCTGCCTTTTGCAAGTGTATCGATATAAACATCCATAAATTCTTTATAATACTTCATTGGCTCTAAAACTTTATTTGTGCTATTTATGTATTTTTGAACGTTTTTCTTTACATTTTTAGTAACTTCTTTTGATAAATCTTCTGCTTCTTTATATGCATCACGGATAAGTGAAAGTCTTATTTGCTCATTTTGCTCATCCATTTTGATTTTAGCTATCTTGTAGTCTCTTTCTTCTTCGATATCTTTTAAGATTTGACCACTTCTCATGGTTACCGCACTTTTTAAGTGCTTTGCTATTTCCTCCATTCTCCTGCAAAATGGCAAGTTGCTGTACTCTCTATAAAACAGATGCTCTATATCTTCCCTCTTCATAAATACATATTTTCCGACTTTAAAATCATCTTCTGGCACGAATCTTTTTTCTACCTCGTACAAATACTCATCCAAAAGGTTTTTAAATCTTATTGATGATTTATATTTTGAGCTTTCAATTATTATTTCGCACATCTTTTTTTCTTTTTCCGATTTATTATTATCTATTATTCTAGCAAGTTTATTATTAGGCTCTTCAATCTCAAATTCACTTCCAATAACATCAAATGCTATTTCTTCATATGTGCTTTGTCCTACTCTATCAACGCCTAGGTCTGGTAATACGTTTGAAATGTAGTTTAGGAAGAATTTATTTGGTGCAATTATTAAAAATTCTTCTGGAAAGAAATTTTTGTCATAATTATAAATCAAGTATGCTATTCTATGTAGTGCTATTGTTGTTTTTCCACTACCGGCAACTCCTTGAACTACAAGTGGTTGCCACATATCGGCTCTTATGATTTTATTTTGTTCTGCCTGAATTGTCGATATGATGTTTTTAAGTCTTGTATCTGAGTTAGCAGATAAGAATGGCTGTAGCATTTCATCATTTGTTGTTATGTCTATATCCATAACATCTTGCAAATCGCCATTTTTAAAGAAATATTGTCTTTTTAGCTTTATTTCTCCATGTATTTTTCCTGCAGGGCAATTATATTCTGCCTCGCCAAGTCTTCCCTCATAATATAAATCCGCTATAGGAGCTCTCCAGTCAATTACTACTTGTTCTAGAGTATTGTGATCAGTTATCATTGCTTTTCCGCAAATAAAAAGCATCCCTATGTTCAGAGCCATCTTCTACAAAATCTACTCTTGCAAAATATGGCGATGGTCTAACCATTTTTAAGTTCTTAATTCTTTGGCTAAACCTTTCTCTTAGGGCTGCTTTCATGTAATCATCTGCGTAATCATCAAAATCGTAATCATCAAATCCTCGTTCTAGTCTCTCTTCACTTTCTTTAATCTCTTTGTCAATATAGTTTTGTGTAACTTGTAGCTTCTTTCTTTCGATGTTTTCTTCTTCTCGTTTAATATTCATAAGTTAACCTCCTATATTCAAAATAACGGGTATGATTATATCACAAAACATTTGAATTGGGCAATAGAGAATTTTTTAAAAACTATAAAACTTTCATTATCACATCTCACCACACTTCAGTGACCAGAAGTAGCTGTGTCAATTCTTCATTTTTTGCCATATATTGAATCACTCCATGATTCCAATCATTAGGCTCGTAAGATTTACTTTCAAATATATAAAATGTAGCATTTTCACTAAATCTCTCAAATTCATATTCTTTAAAGATTGTAAGCATTCTTATGAAAAGGAATTTGAGTTAATCAAAGAAAAATATAATTTAAAAGGACAAATAAAAAGAGTGAGTAATATTGTGTGTGAGTATATTATAACATCTTCTAAAAATGGTTCATTATATACATAAGTTACACCTTCTAGTTTATTTTCCAAAGCATACGAAAAAGTTTGCATTAATTCTTCTAATGTTATTCCATATTTTAATTGCCACATATTTCTGTATTCGCCATTTTCATCTCTTTCACCATTCTCATTAACTTTATCAAATGAAATAATTTCATTAAATAAATCAATAGAAGTTATTAACCCTCTTGTATTTCCATTTTCATCCTTTTGCTCCATTTTCTTTATAGACATTAAACAATTCTTCTATAATGTTTTCTTCAATTCCTATATGTCTTAATGCTTGTACAAACGATGCTCGAGAATCTGTAACCTGTTCTTCTAATGATATAAAAGAATCTTGGTATTCTTTAAAAATCTTGTGTTTTATTGCCTCTATATCTTCTTCTCTCCAAGAATTCCTATCTTCTAGACTTATTGTCATTTGCTCACAATTCATAACAAAATCGCTTAATTGTTGTAGGTCTTTACATTGTATTATACTCATCAAATCTATCATCTCTGAGCTTAAATAAACGCCTTTTATAGGAGATTCTAAATCTAATTTAAATTTTTCCATACATATCATTTCATAAAATTGCTAGTTTTTCTTTTAGTAAATCTTTTTTATCAAATTATTATAAACTTAAATTTTTAGTGTGATAATTGTTCTTCATTTTCTCTTGTTTTATCTTTTACTGCATTTTTTAATTCTTGTGCCTGTGCATTTATTGTACCTGTTCTTGTTGTTTCCTCCGTGGCTTCAATTGCACTTGACAATACTTGTTGTCTTGTTTCTTGATTTATATATGGTCTTTGTATTGGTGAAAAAATTATATTACCATCTTCATTTGTCTTTATTACAGATGGATTACTCGTTGTTTTTACTGTAGCTGATCTTGATAATGTTTCATACTGTTCATTATATAACCCTTTTCCTTTTGTATCTACTAATACTACTGATTGTCCTTGAAAAGCTGTAGTTATTTCATCTCCAAACAATAACGAAACATTGATTTTTCCATCCTTGGTAGAAATAATAAATCTCTCATTTGACTTTACAACTTTATCATATAATTCCTTTTTCTGTCCATATGGTATTCTATCATATTGGCTTTCCACATACTGCATAATTGCAAATTCTTGTAATTGTTCTGGACTTAAATTATCTTCTACATCATATTCATCACTTGCTTTATATTGTTCTACTAATTTATCTATTTGTTCTTCTGTTAAAGTCGATATTATTTTTTGGGCTAATAAATGTATTGTTCTTGAGTGTAAATTTTTTTGATTATATTTTGAATATACAATTCCATTATCAATACTACCTAATGGCTTTGAATATATTGCTCCTACTTTTGGGTCTAAAGATGTAACACCAATATATTGTGCTAAATTAATATTTTCCATTGTTCCAATTTGAGTAGGATTGTTTAATACTTCAATTCTATCATTATATGTAGCAACATATATAACAGTAGAATTTTTCTTTCCTCCTACACTTGGTAATGTAAACTTTTCTAATTTTACCAATCCATTATTTTTAGCCACTTGTTCAACTGACTTAACATCATCTTTTGCATTCTGAGAAAAATACTGTGCAATTTCTTGTTGTCTTTCCCCAGCTTTTGTTTTCCAACTTTTAAAATCAATTTGACTTATATCTAATTTTACACTTTCATTTCCTGTTTTAAATTCATATATTCCTGTATTTGGATTCCAAGTAGCTTGATATGGCAATCCATTTGCCCCATATAAATTTCTATCTTTATCAATACCTATTTTACGACCTAATATTTCAAATTCATAAATATCTTTGTTTCCATATTTTTCATAAGAAGATGATATTTCTCTGTATTCTTGAAGTTTTTGTTTTAATATACTTGATAATTCTGGATTTCTTAATCCTAGATTATTAAGTAAATTTATATCCATATTTTCAAAAAAAGTTTCCATATATTCTAAATCTGGTGCTGGTCTTTGCATTAAAATATCTATTTTTTCAGTATAATCACTAAATGATTTTATAAGATGACAAGAGATTTTAGAATTTATTAATTCTCTTTGTGCATTAATATATAATTTATCTTTACGAGCATCTGACATAAGAAAAGGTTTCCCTTTCCACTTTGATTGATATGCTTTTGCATTAGCAACAAAATTATTCCAAGCGGATGCTCCATATCCTTTTGCATCTATATTTCCTCTTAAAAACATACTATAATTATTTACATTATTACTCAATAAATTTGCAAATTCCATCATACTAACCTGTGGCTCATAAGCACCACTATTGGGATACATTTGTCTATTTAACATTTCTGTTAATGCCTCATTTATAAAACCTCCAAATCTAATCTGAGGATCAGCATATTGTTCATCAATAATTCCTCTCATTACGAGAAAATGAATAAACTCGTGACATAATGTTGAATCTAAATTTTCGTCTTTTCTTGAATTACTTTCATCTATACAAATTTTTTTACCAT
>CAUGFN010000017.1:0-27729 GCA_959598745.1 uncultured Eubacteriales bacterium | reverse complement strand
TAGTAAAGGACTTATTTGCACGAGTGCCTGTATTGCAGGCTTTGTGAGTCAAGCTTTAATAAATGATGAATTTGACAAAGCCAGAAAAGTTGCAAGCGAGTATATTGATATATTTGGCAAAGATGATTTTTATATCGAGCTTCAACATAATGGCTTAGATGTTCAAATTCTTGCAAATCAAAGGCTTATAAAACTTGCACGTGAACTTGGCGTAAAGATTATCGCAACAAACGATGCCCATTATTTAAATAGAGAAGATAGTTATAGCCATGAAGTTCTACTTTGCGTTCAAACAGGCAAGAAGATGATAGATGAAGACAGAATGAGATTTGGTACAGATGAATTCTACATAAAATCTATAGATGAGATGTATGATAATTTTAAGAATATGCCAGAAGTGTTAGAAAACACGGTGGAAATTGCAAATAAATGCAATGTTACATTTGAATTTGGACACACGATTCTTCCAAATTATGATACGCCAAATAATATGGACCACTATGAATATTTGAAGCAAGAGTGCTTTAAGGGGTTAGTATCAAGATATAATATTGATGCAGAGTATAATGATGAAGAAAAGATAGAGAAATTAGAGCCTAAACTTTATGAAAGGCTTGTTTATGAATTATCAGTAGTTAAAAAGATGGGATATGTTGATTACTATTTAATAGTTGCAGATTTTATAAGATATGCAAAAAGTGTAGGAATACCAGTTGGCCCAGGTCGTGGAAGTGGAGCTGGAAGTTTAGCAGCATATTGCATGACTATAACAGACATTGATCCGATAAAATATAGTTTAATATTTGAGCGTTTTCTAAATCCAGAAAGAGTTAGCATGCCGGATTTTGATGTAGACTTTTGCTATGAAAGAAGAAGCGAAGTTATTGATTATGTCTGCAGAAAATATGGAGATGACCATGTTGCACAAATAATAACATTTGGAACCATGGCAGCTCGTGGTGTTATAAGAGATGTTGCAAGAGTTTTGAATATTCCATATAACAAGGCTGATACAATTTCTAAAATGGTGCCAATGGAACTTCATATGACACTAGATAAAGCAATTGAAATGAATCCAGAACTAAAAGAAATGTATGAGACAGATGATGAAACAAAAGAGATAATAGATATTTCAAGAAAATTAGAGGGTTTGCCAAGACATGCTTCAACACATGCGGCGGGAGTTGTAATCACAAAAGCCCCAGTTGATACATATGTGCCACTTTATAAAAACGATAACATAATTTCAACACAATATACAATGACAATACTAGAAGAGCTTGGGCTTTTGAAAATGGACTTCTTAGGACTTAGAACTCTTACAGTAATAAAAGATGCAGTAGATTTAGTAAAGAAAAATAGAAAAGTAGATGTTGTTTACGATAAAGATATGAATGATCCAAAAGTATATAAGCTTTGGGCAGATGGAAATACAATAGGAATATTTCAGTTTGAAAGTGCAGGAATGACAAGCTTTATGAAAGAGCTAAAGCCAGACTGCCTAGAAGACTTAATAGCTGGTGTATCACTTTATAGACCAGGTCCAATGGATCAAATACCAAGATATATAAAAGGAAAAAGAAATCCAAAAGAAACAGAATATACACATCCAGCACTAGAGCCAATACTAAATGTAACATATGGTTGCATGGTGTATCAAGAGCAAGTCATGCAGATAGTTAGAGACATAGGTGGATACTCATTAGGAAGGGCTGACTTAGTTAGACGTGCAATGGGAAAGAAAAAACTAGATGTAATGGCAGAAGAAAGAAAAAACTTCATTTATGGAAAAGAAGATGAAGAGGGAAATGTAGTAATTCCAGGAGCTATACGAAATGGAGTAGATGAAAAATCTGCAAATAAAATATTCGATGAGATGGCAGAGTTCGCAAAATACGCATTCAACAAATCTCATGCAGCATGTTATGCTGTTGTTGCTTACTATACTGCATATTTAAAGGCATATTATCCAACAGAATTTTTTGCGGCTATGCTAAATAGTTTCATTACAACAATGAACAAAATATCTGTGTATATAAACGAGTGTAAAAGACTGAACATAAAAATAGAAAGACCAGATATAAATAAAAGTTATAGCAAATTCACGGTAGATGGCGATAGTATAATCTTTGGACTTTCAGCTATAAAAAATGTGGGCGATGCAGCCGTTGAAAATATAACAAAAGAAAGAGAATTAAATGGACCTTATACAAGTTTTATAGACTTTTGTAAACGAATTGCATCAGAAGATGTTAATAAAAAATGTATTGAGAGTATGATAAAAGCAGGTGCATTTGATAAACTAGAAGCAAATAGAAATACACTTTTGCAGTCTTATGAAAATGTTATAGACACGATAAGTAGTGATAACAGAAGAGCCTTAAGTGGACAACTAAATATGTTTGATACAGGCGAAGATACAGTAAAAAGCGAAACATTATATAGACTTGTTCCACAAAAAGAACTAGACAAAAAGTATTTGTTATCAATGGAAAAAGAAGTGTTAGGATTATATGTTTCAGGTCATCCACTAGATAGTTTAATAAATGATATAGAAAAAATATCAAATATAAAAAGCACAGATTTATTGCCGATGGAAGTAGATGAAAATGGAGAAAAAGAAAGCATTACAAATCAGGCACTAGATGGAAAACAAGTAAAATTTATAGGAATAATATCAGGTGTAAAAACAAAGATAACTAAAAACAATGAGATAATGGCATTTGTCAGCATAGAAGATTTAGAGGGCACAATAGAAACAATAGTATTTCCAAAAACATATGCGGGATATAAAAATGTGATATTTGAAGACAATATAGTAAAAGTAGATGGAAAAATAAATGTGCGAGAAGATGAACTATCAGTGGTAGTTTTAAAAATTGAAACATACGAAGCACAAAAACAAACAGAAGAAGTCCCTCCAAAAGAAACTAAAAAAATAATAGTAAACATTTCAGAAAGCTTAAGTGAAGAGGAAAAAACAGAACTTAGAAACTTTATAAAACTAATAGGAAATAAAAAAACAAATGCACAAATAGAAATAGTAAATAAGGAAGTAAGCAAAACATTAAATGTATTTTTAAATGAAAAAATACTAAATAAATTAAAAGAACTTGCTGGCGAAGAAAATGTAAAAATGAATTAGTTGTAAAAATAATGAAAATTAAATTTAATATGGTATAATGACATTAAAGAGGAGGATTGATGTATGGAAAATAATGAAGAAGTGCAAATGATAGAAAAAAAGCAAAAGAAAATTCCAGTAATAGCAATAGTAATACTTGTAATTTTAATATTAGGTGTGTTTGTTTGGAAATCAGAAATATGGAAAACTAACGGCGTGAAATTCGTTGAACTAATGACAAAAGATCAATATGCAGTGGATATGCTATCAAGCAGAGTAAAAAGCTTTAATAATAAAGGCGAAAAGATATACACTGCAACTATAAAAAACAATCTTTTATCAATGATAGATTCAACATTTTCACTAATAGATGGCGATTTTGTAGTAACAGCTGACGTAATAAGAAACGGAAAAAATATTGATGCTTCTGGAGAGATTAGTCTTGGAGAGTTGAAATTACAAACATTAGAACTAGTTAAAGAAAATAAAGAAGTAGCTCTTAGCGTGCCAAATTTGTATGAAGGCTTTTTATCTTGTAACATAAAAAATATAAATGATGTCACAGATAAATTAGAAATTTATTCTGGCGATAAAGAAGGAGATTATAAAGAAGAATTTGAAAAAATCATAAAGAAATATGCAATATTATTAGCACAAAATATAAATGATTATATAAATGTCACAAAACAATCAGTAAGCATAAACCAAAAGGAATTGAGTGCAGAAAAATATACATTTTCATTAGATAAAAAAGAAATGAATGCATTAGCTATAATTCTATTAGAAAAATTAAAAGACGATGATGAAACTATTGAATTTATAACAAGATGCATGAATGAAAATGAAAGAATAGCATTACTAATAGATGGAGAATATACAGCAGATGAATTAAAAGGTGAGATATCAGACTTATATGAAGAGATGAAAGAAAATTATCAAACAGTAGGTGCAAGTGGGGATATTATAACAATTAATGCGTACGCATTTAATGGAAAAAATGTAAAAACAGAATTGCATTACAGTGGAGACACAAGAGCATATGGACTTTCATTTGAAACAGTTGGCGAAAAGGAAAAAGATTATGCATTATTAACATTAAATATAACAGACTTGGCACTAAATATAGAATTTATAGGCAATAAATTAGATGACAATTATACTTCTGAAATAACTATTGGTACAGACGGTGCAACAGTTTCAGTAGCTGAATTTAATATTGTTTCGAAAGAAAATGAACAAAGAAAAATAAGAAAAATAGCAGATATAAATGCAATTTCATTAGATAAAGCTACAAACGAGGAAATAGAAAAAATAAAGAAAGAAATAAGAGAAAATTTTGGAATAGGTGAAGAAGAAATATCAGGAGTATATGAGAGCGGAGAATTTAAACTTGCAGATGAAAATAATGTTTTAAAAGTATTAGATATTTCAAAAGAAAAATATCAAAAGATAAATCCGGGTATGAAGAGGGAAGAAGCAGTAGAAATGCTAGGCGAACCAAACATAACGTATGGAACAACAGCTAATGGATATCTTGGATGGTACTTGGAAAACACAAGTAATGTATATTTAGTTTCAGTTGCGTGTGAAAATGACATAGTTTATGCAGTGTATAACGACGTTGCTTCAGATATGTATAATAACATACAAATATCTGTCGAGCTAGGAACAGAGCTTGCAGATTTAAACGAAAAATATGACGAAATAAAATTAGAAATGAAAAAGTCAGAAATAGAAGAGATATTAGGAAATAAATACCTAGAAATGTACAAAGATGAAGATAAAAACGTTGCAATGAAATGGTATGACAAAAATGAAAATAGTTTGATTATTGAATTTAACGAAAATGGAGAGGTATCATATATAGATAAAGTACAAAAAGATATATAAAAAAAGTAGCCCGATGGGCTACTTTTTTTGGCTCCCCTTGTAGGACTCGAACCTACGACCTGCCGGTTAACAGCCGGACGCTCTACCAACTGAGCTAAAGAGGAATGTGAACGAATTTAATTATATATTTGTAAAAAATATTTGTCAATAAAAAGATGAAAAAATAGTAAAAATTTTTATAAAGGACATAATATATGTATATTAGCACATTGGGAGGTTTTTATGGAAAAAGTTGAAACAGGCAGAAAAAATGAAAAGATTATTTTGGCAATAGTAATAGTAGCAATAATATTGATTTCGCAAATAGCCATAATTTTGGTAAATGCAGGAGTTTTTAATAACTATGGGGAAAAATTTATATCTTTATTAACAGAAAAGCAATATTTTTGTTCTATGATGAAAAAGAATTTAGATAATTTCAGTGGTGATGGAGAGAAGAAATACAAATTTTCACTTCAAAATTCAACGTTAACTAAAGTGCAAAAATTTTTAGGTGTAAGCAAATATAAATTATTAAATGGAAATGCTGAAGTAGAAGGAACAGTGGTTACAGAAGATAAAAACTATGATGTGAAAATGAGCTTAAACAATAGTGTGAATAGTGAAATTATTCAAAACGGTAACAAATTAGCTGTTTCAATGCCTAAACTATATAAGAAATATATTGTAGTAGAAAACGCAAATATGGAAAGAGATATAAAAAAGATACTTGATATAACGTCTGATGAAAATAGCAAACAACAAATAAGTAGAATAAAGAAAAAGTATGAAAAGTTGTTAGCAAGTAGCATAAAAGATGATATTGAAACTGAAAAAGATAAAAATATAGAATTGAACGGAAATAGTTATAGCACAACAAAATACGAGCTAGATTTAGACAGTAAAAAATTAACGGAAATCACAAAAAAATTATTAAAAGAATTAAAAGACGATGAAGAAACACTTAATTTCATATCGAAAAAAATCAATGGATGCAATAAGTTAAAAAGTGAATATGCGAACATGAAATTAGAAGGGAATATAACAAGTGAAGATATAAAAAAAGAAATTGAAAATATAAGTAATAATTTAAAAATAGATGAAAATATCGAACTAGAAATAAAGGCATATGAATATCAAAAGGAAAACATAAGGACCGAATTAGAATTAAAGCAGAAAGACTCGGAATATTCATTCATATTAGAAACACAGCCGACAAACGAAAAACAAACTTCTACACTTACTATAAAGAAAGGCAATGAAACACTTCACATTCAGTATGACGGAACGTTAGAAAAAGAACTTTATAATGGAAATGTAACTTTAAATAAAAATAGTGCGCTTGGAAAAATGAATATAACAATGTACAAAACTCCCACAAGAAGTGTAAGAAAGATTGACGAGTTAAGCAGAATAGAAATTGCAAATGCAAGTGACGAAGAAATAAAAGCTTTGCGAGAAGAAATAAAAAACAACTTAAAGGTAACACCGAAAGATAATATAGGAAAATTTGAAATAAAGAAGCCAGCATCAAGTGGTGATGAAATAGTAAATGCAGAATTAGCATATAAGCGAATAAATCCAATAATGACGAAAGATGAAGTTATAAGAATTCTTGGAAAACCAAATAAAACGGTTTCTGGTGAAAACGAGACAGAAGAATATTTATCATGGTATCAAAGCGAAAAAACAAAATTAATTTCAGTAAAAGTTGAAGGAATAAAATTGTATGAGGTAATAAATGATATTGCACAAGATTCTAAATATAACCAAGAAATTTATAAAAGTATTTCAGGAGATATAGAGGATTTAAACAAGTTAGCAAATCAAATACGAAGCGGTGATACAAAAGAAAATGTAATAAAAATATTAGGAGACAAAAATGTTGAAGTATTAAAAAGCAATTTAGGATATAAGGAATATATTTGGTATGATAAGAACGGAAAAAGTGAAAAAATAAAATTTGATGAAAATGATAAAGTGCTAAAATAGAAAATGAAAACCTTGCCATAAATTGGCAAGGTTTTGCACGTTAAATTTAATGACAAAAGTTTTATGTTATGGTAAACTTAACATAAGGAGGCGATGCAAATGACAAAAAGTACTTTGCACCAAAACAAGCCGAGAAGAAGCATTATAAGGAAAATGATCGCCGTATACATAGGAATATTAATTGCAGTAACAAATATAGGAATAAGTCTTGCAAACGATTATGAAGGAGAAACTAATATAGGTTCAACAGCTTGGTCTAAGGCAAATGGTAATCAAGAATGGGTAGTAACAGAATATGATAAAAACTGGAATCATGTAGGAGCAACTGGAACAAAAGTTACAGTATATGTAGGAGGAGATTATGGCACTTCTAAAAGTGTGTATTATGATCAAGGCGAAGGCGTGAATGGTACGGTATACAAAGGATATGATTGGTCATCATGCACAGGAAGAGATGCTCCACCATCAAATGGCTTTAACACAGATACAAATCAAATGAAGAAGATGGTAGATACAATGGGTTTTGATTCTGAAACAAGCAAGAGAATAAAAAATGGGGAAGTTGTAACTATCCTTTCAGAGCCAACAGTAAGAATAAAAAATACTAAAACAGGAGAAATAATAGAAGGAACTGTAACAGAAATATTAGCAGCATGTAAAAATGCGGAAGCAAATGGAGTGAAAAATGGACAAGGAATAAGATATGTAGAAAATTATACAAAATCGATTTTAATGAAATTAAAAGAAGAACAACCAGCATTGTATACGACAATATTAGCAAATGCAAATGGTCAAGGACAGGCAGTACATCAAGAAAGATTATATCCAACACCAACTCCAACATCAAAAACTACCACACCAACACCTAAGAACAATACTCCTACACCAGAAAAACCAACACCAACACCAGACGAAGAGCAAACACCGACACCAACTCCAGAGCCAACACCTGCACCACCAGAATTACCACCGGAATCAACAAAGTATACAGTAGTAGAAGGAGATGCACCTGAAAATACAGGTTACACGGCACAAGTAAAAATAGACAATGAAAAATTCAAAGTATTTTTAGGATATGATTCTAATGGAAATCCAATACCGACAAATGAAACATTGAAATTAAACGGCTGTACAAGTTTAGTCGGTGCAGTAAAAAAATTAGGATTAAATACAGTGAAATTTACAGATGGAGTTGAGTATGTAGTATATGCTTATTGGTCTAGAGAAGAAGAAAGAACGGGAAGAAGACAAAAAGAAATAGATGGTGTTCCACAAGTAGATGAAAATGGAGATCCGATAATGGAAGAATATACATATATGGAAACAATAGATGGAGTAGAAACAGCAACAGTGTATAGTAAAAATTGGTCAACATATTATTATAAAATAAGAAATGAGACCAACTGGGCAAAACTAAAAAATCTCCTAGTATCAAATGAAGCTTTTGGAGAAGTAGCGTTTGAATCACCGAGAGAAATAACATATATGCCAATGATATATTCAGATGCGACAAGAATAAGTGAAAAAGTATGTATGGTAGGTGGTGTATATGAGTATGCATCGGATGCAAAAGAAGCAGCAGAAGAATTTGCGAAAACTGCAACTTGGAGTGACTTTTGGAATGTCATATCAGATGTACTAAATTCATCAGAAGGAATAATAACATATAATGGAGTTGTTTCAAATAATGCGTGTAATAAATTAAAAGAAGAAAGTACAACAACCAAAGAAGTAGTGAATAAATCATTAGGCGGAAATGCATATCCTTCAACAGGTTTGCACGGTGTAGAATGGATAAGAGTAGCAGGAGAAGAAATCGGCTGGCCATTTAAACCAAACGCAATAAGAATACATACACCAATATATAATGAGATAAAGATAACATCACCATCAACAAACCAATTAGAAAATACAAATGGGATAACAAGCGGATATAAAATAGTAACAATAGGAGATGAATTTACGGTAACAGTAAATATAAGTGGACCATATGAATATTATTATTTTCCAGATGGCACAACAAATAGAATAAGCTTAGACACATCTAAATATGTGAAGGATGTAATAATAGACTGCGGAGTATGTGGAAAACAATATCATTCAAAAACACATACCTGCGAATGGTATAACACAATAGAAAAAAATGACGATACAGAATATCAAATAACAACAACAGTAATAGCTAAAAATAGTGGACCAAAAGGTGAGGCAGAAGCAAATAAAAATGAGCCAGATGATATCTATGTATTAAAACAGTATGGAGGAGTTCATTTAGTAGGAAAGATATACGATTTAGAAGTAAGAACAACAGATGATCCGGGTTGGAAATTAAGAATGGCTGAAAAGCTAGCAAAATTGCCAATAGGTGAAAAAGGAGATAATGCAATAAATTCATATAAATATGGCGTAAAGTTAGGTTATAGAGCATACTTCGATTTAAAAACATTAGGCACAGCATCAAAAGATATAAAAATAATACCCAAGATATATTATGTAGATAAAAACGGAAATCAAAAAGAAGTGGATTTATACTATAGAACTTCAAAAACAGAATATAAAAAACTAGAGGACAATGATATAGAAATAAGTATGGTAATGAACAAGACAAATGGAGATGTAAATAATAAAGACTTCAAAACAGAAAGAGCAGCTATGCTAGTTGTAAATCCAAATATAAATTATAATCAAAAATTAACAATTGGAGGATTAAAGAACATAAGGCTAACAGCACAAAATTCGGTAGCAACAAAATATAATGGAGTATATACATGGAAACCGACGGTGGAACAGTCTAGAAGATGGTATGGAGAAGTATATATACCGGCTAGTACAATAGTAGCAGAAAAAGGAGCGACTGTAACAGAAATAGCAAGAGGCACTAAAGTATTAAAAGAAGGATATCTAATAGTATCGTTTAAAGAAATCATATCGAGAAGAGAAAATGAAAGTAGATATTTGGAGTATAGTATAGGAAGAACAACAGACGGAGTAAAATTTTCGCCAGACTCGTCAAACAAACTAGTAAGCCCATCAATAATGTATGAAGAAAAAACAAACGATGAAAAACAACCATTAAAATTAGAAATAACATTACCAAACGGAAAAACGTTTAATGGCTACGAGGAAACAGAAGCTCCGATAATAATCTATGATGTGTCACTAAGAGCAAATGATGATTATGAACAAACTGGAACACACTAATAAATAGTGAAAGCAAATCAAATTGAACAGAAAAAATATCGAAGAGAAAAAGCAAACAGAAAATATTTAATTGAATAAAAAAATAACAAATAAGAAATATTAAGTAGGAAAGCAAAACCGTAATTTCAATCACGACAGCCGTGAGCGAGATTACGGTTTTATTATACTGAAATATTACAAAAATATTACAGAAATATTAAAAAACGATAACAAATAATGCGGAAAGGTGATTGATATGATAAAATTTTGTTGGAAAAGGAGGAGAAAAAATGAAAAAAATGATATTTAGTTTAGTATTAGCATTAATGATGCTAATGAACATTGTGGCACTTATGCCTACGGCGAATGCTGCAACATTTTCAGATGTTCCAGACAATCACTGGGCTAAATCATATATTGAACAAATGCAAGGTTCAAATATAATAAATGGCTATGAAGATGGAACTTTTAAACCTGAAAAAGAAGTTAAAGTAGGGGAGTTTATTAAGATGGCTACTTTATGTATATGGAAGATAGATCCTAATGAACGTGTACCATTTGGTAAGCATTGGGTAACCCCATATGCAAATATGGCAAATAATGTTTTAGTATCGGTAGATAACTATACATATGATGATTATGAAAGATATATAACAAGGCGAGAGGCTGCGGAAATAATTTGGAAAATGTATAGAAGAACTCATGAAAATGTAATTGTAGACAATAAAGGAGAAAAATTAAAAGAATATTCAGATGAATCAACAATAGTGGGAGAAGAAGCAAGAAAGTATTTTGAATATTGTATACAGTTAGGCTTAATTAATGGTTTTGATGATGGAACTTTAAGACCAACAGCAACATTAACAAGAGCACAAGCAACTAAATTATTATCTGTTGCTAAATAAAGAGAGGAGGAAAAAAATGAAAAAAATAATACGAAATGCAGCTATTTTTTATATAATACTTTCTTTATTTGCATTATGCTTTGCTGCTGGAAGTAATACAGGAAATCAAAATGAAGGTGGGACATCAGGTGCGGCTAATGGAAGATACGCAGCTACTTATCCGTATTCGGGAACATACTATAAGTTAATTTATCAAGATAGTAATGGTTATGATAAAACTATTGAAATATATTATGATGAAGGAGAAGTAGGATATGGCAATATGCAAGGGTATGGTTCTGTCGATAATGATAGAAATCCTAATAGAAATCCTGCTAGAGATGGAGCAGTAGACATTTATCCCAGTGATATTGAAGCGGCACTACGCAAAGCGGGATATGGTTCGGCTGCTGATGCTATTGCTAATGGTGCAGGGTACAGCATGGAAGTTCAACAATTTTTGTATGTTACTGATCTTCAAAATGGTGGTACTGAAAGAATGACAATAGATAGAATAACAGCAGAAGGAGGAGACAATTGGGCGGCTGCAGGAAGAGGAAATATAAGATACGATTTGTACTCGGCATATGAAAATAGCAAGGATGTTTGGTATGACATTGATGATGATGACCAAAGCCATGGTATATATTGGAGAAAAGCAACACCAACTCCAACTCCAACATTAGCAACAACTCCACCGACTACACCGACGGCAACTGCAACCACTGCAATTGATCCGGAGGTTGACGAAACACCATCGCCTACACCTACACCGGTGCCAACGCCAGAGCAGGTTATACCGCAAATGACGTATGAGTTTCGTGAGGGTGGAGATAACAATTGTGAAACAGGAACAAGAACAACTACAGAAATGGCGATCGACAATAGTTATTTTGGAGTAGCTAGTGGACATGCCATTCCAACAAGTGAAGATTTGGATTTGATAGTAAAAACTAATTGGATAGGAAATTTGCAAAATGTTAAAGAATCATATATAGAAATAACAAGTGCAAGTGGAGTGGAATATATACAATATTATATTGTTGGCTATGAAATAGAAGAAACAACATATACATATCATTATAATTCATCTGGAGAATACACTGGAAGAACATCTGATACTGAAACATATGCTACGTATAGTCCACATGAAACTGCAATTGAAATACCCGATAATGTAAAGGATAGCGAGGGACGTACGCTTATATCATACGATCTTTATCCAACTTATGCTGAATATAATAGAAAAGATGTTTCTAATGAACTTATTGGCCAACAATTACCATATCTTTATACAGGTGATGCTTCTATAACAGGAGGTGCAAATGCTGGAGTGAAAAATGATGTGCTACCTGGTGGAAGTGCAGAAACTACATTAAATGGTTTTCCAAGTGTGGAAATTGTTAAAAATGGAAGATATCCACTTGGTTGTTGGGGAGCATATAATGATCCAAGAAGAGTTACTAAAAATAGTGATGCCCCAATCGAAGCTATGGCTTGTTGTTATGCTCATGCTATAATTGACTATGATAATTTTCATCCAACTATAGGATATTTTTATAATGTTCAAGGTGATAATCCATTAACATTAACAGCATATGGAACATCAAGGTATGGTTTTGATTGTAATAAAAGATTAGTTTCACAAGATTTTGGAAAAAGTTCAAGTTATTTAGAAGAATTTTCTAATGGTATTGGTACAATTCCAAGTGACAGGCAAAATAGAACGACAGACGGAGGATATCCTACAACAGATGGATGGATAGAAGTTGGTGGTGAAAGAGACCATGTTACTCCTATAAATCCTGTAAAAGTTCATACTCCAATTCATGCAACTTTAACGTTAACGCCAACAGGAACTAACCAATTAACAAATGACGGATTAAGAAATGGCTCAAAGATAGTAACACTTGGAGAAAAATTTGAAGCGGAATTAAAAGCTACAGGAAGTACAGTTTTATATGATGATATTAGACAAAGTGACTGGCCTGACCGTATGAAGAAGTATATTAAATATGCAGAAATAACATGTGGATTTTGTCATCAAACAATAAATGTTACTGATGAAGTAAAAAGAAATGGAAAAGCTACGCATTCATGCAGAGTGTATATTGATAATGCAGATGACTTACAAGCAATTACTTTGCGTGGTACAGTTGTAGCAGAAAACATATCTTCAATGTCTTCAATAACATATGAAAATGGCTCTACAAATACACCAGATGATAGTTATGCTATTGAGCAAAGAAAAGGATTATTTACAGTTGGCAAAATTTATGATTTGCAAGTAAGAGCTACAGACGATCCAAGCTGGAAACTTAAAAAACTTGAAACTTTGAAAGATATGCCAACAGGTGAAGCAGGAGACAATTCTGTATCAGCATATAAAAATGGAATAAAGCTAGGATATAGAGCTTATTACGATTTAAAGACATTAGGAACTGGTTCAGAAGAAGTAGAGTTGCAACCAAAAATATACTATGTAGATAAGAATGGTACTTTAAAAGGAACAATTGGAAGTCAGTATGAATTATGGTATAAAACAAGTAGCACAAATTACGAAAAATTACAGTCAGGCAAAGATATAATTACAAAAATGAAAGTTGTTACATCAAAGCCAGATGCATTTAATATACCATTCAAAGAGGAATGTGCAAAATTGATGAAGAGATTAATAGAAAGAGGAGTAGCAACAATCGACTACAATAAACTTATAACAGATATGGGTGGATTAGTAGGACTTACACTAAGAAAAGATAATACGGTTGCTACAAAATATACATTCTATAGAAGAGCAGCTGGCACAGAATCTTTGATAACAGATTATACTAAACCAGAAGATAAATCTAGACGTTGGTACGGAGAAATTTATGTTCCAGCATCTACAAGGATTATAGCGACAGGAAATTATAATACAAACAAAACAAAAGTAACAAATGGTACTGGAATAATTAAAGAGGGATACATAGTTGTTGTATTTGAAAATATTAAATCAACTACTGCTTCAGGAGCAGATTATTTGAAATACGATGAAGTGAGAGATCCAGATTGGAACATACCTGCAGGTGCTAAGTCACAACTAGCAACAGAAAAAGCAGGAAAGACAACAATTAAATTGCCAAATGGAAAGACATTTACTTCATATTCTAGTAGCGACGCACCAGTAATCATCTATGATGTTTCACTTCGTGCAAATAACGATTATGAACAAACAGGTACACACTAATATATAATAATATTATTAGTTTAAAACTAGAAAGCACCTTGCTTTCTAGTTTTTTTTATCATAAAATATATTTGAAAAAGAGAAGTTCGGAGGAATATATGAAAAAATTTTTTGAAAAAACAATTTCAATAATTGCATTAATATCTTGTGTAACTGTGTTGCTTATAAATATTATTTTAAAAACTAATTTAGGTAATTATGAAATAATAAAGACGGATTATTGCGGCTATTCAGAAATTGCTTTAGCTATAGTAACTGTTTGTGTAGTTTTACTTTTATCTAAAGTTTTGAATAAGATTTTTTTAAATAAGTCTAAGTTGAAAAAAGTTTTATTGTTTTCTTTTGTTGCCATTTTGTATTTGATTGTTCAGATTGTTTGGATAAATACAAGATATGCAACACCGGCGTATGACCAAGAATTTGTTTTATCTATTGCAGAAAAAATGTATGATAACAAATATGATGAGATAGGCGATTGGTATACTAATTATTTAGAAAGATGTCCACAACAAATTTCATTATCGTGGTTTTGGTCGAAGATGTATAAAGTATTTGGAGTGGGTAATATATTGAATTTCGAATTTGCTAATGCTGTTTTAAATACGTTAACGTTTATTGGGCTAATATTAATTTCCAAACAATTTGGGCAAAAGTATGAGATTAATACATTTAAAACTATAGTTGTTTCACTTCTGTTTATATCACTTGCTATGTTTTCAACTTTTGTTTATGGGGATATTCCAAGTATTACATTTTGCGTTTATGCAGTGTATTTTATAATGAAATATGTTCAGACAAAAAAGATTGGCTATGCGCTTGGTACGGCTATACTTACATCGTTAGCGATTATAGTTAGAACTAATAGTTATATATTTTTAATAGCTATAGCAATTTATTTGCTATTAGATTTACTTTCGTCAGAGAAAAGAGAGATTTTAAAAAAATCTTTGATTTTTATTTCTGTAATAATTTTTAGTATATTGCCATCAATGATTATAAAAACTAATATTCAAAATAAACTAAATATAGATAGAGAAAATTCCATACCAACGCTTGCGTATTTATATATGGGAATGCAAGAATCTTCGAAGGCGAATGGTTGGTACAATTTTGATATAATGGGTATGACGTTTGACTTGCCAGAGGAAGCAAATGAAACTTATAAAAAATTGATTAGTGAAAGACTCGATTATTTTGCAAAAAATCCTATAAAATTTTTGGAGTTCTATACTTTTAAAATTGCATCTATGTGGGCAGAAAATACATATGCGGCAAATTTATATAATAATTCAGCTTATTGTAGTGTTTCTGCAGATAGATTCAAATTAAAAAAGAATAAAGAAGAGACAGAAAAGTTGGACAAGATGGTTGATAATGCATATAAACCAATTAGCATAATTCAAAAGGGAATAATAATATTTACATTTGGCATGGCTATAAGGATATTAATTAAGTATAGAAAGAATATTTCAAAAGAAGTTTTGCTACTATTATTGATATTTATGGGAGGATTTTTCTTTCATATATTGTGGGAAGCTAAGTCTAGGTATATTTTATTATACATCGTAATGTTGTTTCCACTTGTCTCGATTAATGTGCCAGCTGTTAAGTTTTTGAAATGGAAAGGAATGAAGAAAGTTGAAGAATTCAAAGAAAAAGTTGATTAAGATTTTTCTGATATTTGCTTTAGTCGTATTGGCATTTTTGATTTTTACTAATAAGTCTGATAACAAAATTAAATTGTTGTTTGATAATTTTGAAAGCATATCTTCTTGGAAGATATATGATTATGAAAGGGATTATTTGAACAATAATGTTAGCAGTGTAAAAGTTGAGAATATTGGCTATAATGGAAAATCTCTTTGTATTCGTAGCGATAAGCTAAATGATGTTAGGGCATACAAAAAGTTATCTGTTGAGCCTAATTCTTATTATAAAGTTTCATTTGATGCTAATTCTAAAACTACAGGCGAGGGAAAAGGGGCTAATGTTTCTGCAATAGGAAGTGTACAAGCATATAACATTGGCGATACAAATGGCGAATGGAAAAGTTACGAAATGTTTTTTCAAACAACTAATGGGCAAAATAAACTTGAGCTTAGTTTTGGATTAGGTGGATATTCTAATGTATCAATGGGTTATGCTTATTTTGACAATTTTTCCATTGAAAAAATCGAAAATTTGCCAGTGACCAAAACCGCAATTATATTCACAGATGCCTACGAAAATTCAGAACCGATAGTTGAAAAAGAAGTGGATAAAGTGTCTAGAGCAATCTTTGTTATTTGTGTTATATTTTTAATTGTTTTGGCTATATTTGTTGAAAGAAAATTAAATTCTGAAAATGAAAGCTACAAACTAGAGAAGAAAGATTTTATTATCGTTTCAATACTTACCATAATCTGTGCCTCTATATCTTTTTATAAGTTGGGCGATAACAAAATGGCGTCAAGTTACTGGAAAGCTGGGGAATCTGGTGAATATGTTATTGTTGAATTAGAAGGAGAAAAAGCTGTTAATGAAATTGCATACCTTGGAAATGTGCCAACTGGTGGCTACTATAAAATGTCTTTTTCAAATGATAATGAAACATATACAGCTTGGATAACACTTGGTGAAGTTAACGAAAATTCGACAACACTAAAAAAAGCAAAAACTTCGTTTTTCGAGTGGAAGTATGAGAAGTATTTGAATTATGAATATAAGTATGTAAAAATTGAAGCGGTAGAGCCTAATTGGGCGATAAATGAGATTGCGTTCTTTAACAAAAATGATAAAGGTGAGTATGAAATAATTTCAGTGAAAGTTGTAGATATGTACTATACAGAAAAATCTGATGGTACTCCAGAAAATCTTTTTGATGAACAGAATTTAGTACCAGATTATATGACATATATGAACGGAACATATTTTGATGAAGTGTATTTTCCTAGAACAGCATATGAACAACTTAAGGGATGGAGTATTTACGAAGTTACACATCCACCGTTTGGAAAAATTCTAATGTCTTTAGGAATATTAATTTTTGGAATGAATCCATTTGGCTGGAGATTTATGGGTACATTGGCAGGTGCTTTAATAATTCCGCTAATGTATATCTTTGCAATAAAACTTTTTGAAAATAGAAAATATGCAATTATATCAGTGTTTATTATGATGTTTGATTTTATAAGATTTTCTCATAGTAGACTTGCGACAATAGATTCGTTTGCAACACTTTTTGCACTTTCTATGTATTTCTTTATGTTTGATTATTTTATGAGTGTTCCTAACTTTTTGAAAAAAGGAAAAAAGAATTCGGAAGAATATGATTTTGAGAGTGAAGAACACAAAATTAGATATAAAAAATCTTTAAAGTCGTTACTATTTTGCGGTATAATGTTTGGCTTCGGTGCAGCAACTAAATGGACATGTATATATTCTGGTGCGGGACTTGCATTTGTATTTTTTATGAAGAATTTTTCTGAATTTATGCAAGTTAGAAAAATAAAAAAGATGACAAAGAAGTGGCTAGTAAAGGATTTCTTACCAACATGTTTATGGTGCGTGCTTTTCTTTGTTGTAATACCAATATTCATATATGTGGCATCATATACAGTTTATATGCCATCAAATCCTAATAAATCTTTAATCGAAATTGCAGTGGAGAATCAAGAGTACATGTATAATTATCATAGCAAATTGAATGCAACACATCCTTATGAGTCTAGATGGTATACCTGGCCTATAGATTTAAGACCTATATGGTTATATGCAAATTATAACTTGCCAGACGGCAAGGCTTCTACAATAGCGTCTTTTGGTAATCCAGCAATATGGTGGCTTTCAACAATTGCGATATTTATTTCGATCATTTATACAATGAAAGATAAAGATAAGGTTGGATTACTATTGTTAGTTGCATATGCATTTCAATATATACCTTGGATGCTTACAACTAGATGTACATTTATATATGCGTATTTTACACCATTACCATATGCGATATTTTTGTTAGTGTATTGCTTTAAAAAGTTTAAATGGAAAAATAAATTTGCTAAAGCTTTATTAGCGATATATTTACTAACAGTTTTAGTATTGTTTATAAGATTTTATCCAGTAATAAGTGGAATGCCAGTTAGTAAAGATTATATAAATTCACTAAAATGGTTCGAAACGTGGACATTTTAAAAGGAGGAAAATATGTTAGAAAAAATAAGGCTGAAGATATTTGATTTTATAACTAAATATAGAAAAATCATTTTCATAACTATAATAACACTTATAGCTTTTGCAATTAGATGGCAAGCTATTGATAACTTATCCGGGGATATGTATCACGATTTAGGTTCATGGTTTAGAGAAATAAAAAATGGTGGAGGACTAATTGCTTTAAAAGATAATATAGGAAATTACAATGTTCCATATTTAGTGATACTTGCACTGCTTACGTATTTGCCGTTTGAATATTATATATCTATTAAAATGGTTTCAATTATTTTTGATTATATATTAGCTATAAGCATAGCAGTTTTAACAAAAGAATTGTTAAAAGGGAAGAAGAAGGCAAATGATTTTGCGGTTTTGGCATATGGCTTAATTTTGATATTACCGACAGTTTTTATAAATTCTGCCGATTGGGGACAGTGTGATTCGATATATGCTGCATTTTTAGTGATATCACTTATATTTTTGATGAAAGAAAAGTATTTTAAATCATTTGTGTTTTTAGGAATTTCTTTTGCATTCAAATTACAATTTGTTTTTATATTGCCAGCGTATATTTTTGCATATATGAAGAATAAGAAGTTCCCGATTGTATACTTTTTGATAATACCTGCGATAAACTTATTGCTATGTTCTCCAGCGATTATAGCCGGCAGAGATTTTAAAGAGGTTGCTATGCTTTATGTTGATCAAGCGAAAACATATGAAGGCTTTATTAATCTAAATTCACCTTCATTTTATAATTTACTCTTGAAAACAGCAGATAATAATATGACATATGCACCAAACGATAATCTTGGCACTATGATGGTAATTACAACAATTGCTGCTTTTGGAATTATTGCGTATGGACTTTTACAAACAAAAGAAAAGTTTGACAATAAGGCACTATTGTCTTTTGCAATTCTTTCAATAATGATATGTAACTTCTTTTTACCGGGGATGCATGAGAGGTATGGATATGTAGCAGAAGTTTTAAGTGTAGTGTATTTTATTGTTAATAAGAAAGATATATATTTGCCAGTTGCTCTAAACGTGATGACGCTTGTTGAGTATTCTAATTTTATATATACAGGAACGTCAATATCTCATTCAACTCTGTCTATAATTTATTTAATTGTTTTGACTATATTTGCAAGCTCTACTTTAAAAAAATATATAAGATTGGAGAATGAAAATGAATAAAATAAAAGACAGAAAAAAGGTTATAGTAATTGTCGCAATTATATTGATAGTTGTTTTTGCTATTGGCTTTCTGATTATAAGAAAGAAAAATAAAGCGAATGTTAGTAATATTCCATTAGTAAAGGTTTTAGAGAGCGGTGAAAAATATGTGGGCACGTTCGAAGATTTAGAAAACTGGAGTATATATGATGAAAATAAATTAAATGGAAAAGCAGGAACTGAGATTTTTATTACTGAAAATGGATATGAAGGAAAAGGAATTTGTTTTTCGGGTGATATAAAGAATGATGCTAGAATTCACAGAATAATAGAAGTAAAACCAGATTCATATTACAAAATTACAGTAATGGCAAAATTTTTGCCGTATAAAGATTTTGTGTTAGCATGTGTTTCTTCGATGAATTCAACTGTATCGTATCCTATAACAAATAGTTTTACAGGTTGGAAAGAGTTTGAAATATACATAAATACAGAGAAAGAACAAAGCGAGTTAGACTTAAGCATAGGATTAGGAAACTATGAAGAGAAAAGTGCCGGAATAGTGTGTTTTGATAATTTTACAATTGAAAAAGTTAAATATGTTCCGCTTGAAAGCAATACTATAAATTTAATTGATAACAACATTAGCAGTTCAAGCTTTTTAGATGCCAGTGATATAGAAATAAAAATTGTCTATGTTATTATTGCGATAATAATATTTGCAATTATATTATTTTTATAGGATATAAAAGGTGATTAATATGGACGAATTAAATAAGCTGTTTTTTATATTGGTAATAATAATGTGCGTACTATCTTTGTTAAATTCGATTATAAAAATATATAATAGGATAGCAGAGAAAAAAGGAAAGAAGAAATTATTTTGCTTTAATGAGGATATTGAGCAAATCAGTGATAGAAAATATAGAACTTTGTTTATTGCAATTTTATTGTTGGGACTTTTTATAAGGACATGGAAATTTGGAATAATACCAGCAGGTTTTAATCAAGATGGCGCTTTTTCAGCAGTAGATGGAAAGGCACTCGCAGATTATGGGACAGATAGATATGGCACTTTTATGCCGGCTCATTTGTATGGTTGGGGATATAGTCAGATGTCTTCAATGTTATCATATTTAATAGCTATTTGGGTTAAGCTTTTTGGATTGAATGAAATAACGGCGAGACTACCATTACTTATATTTAGTATGATTGGTGCCACTTGTTTTTCTTTACTTATGAAAGATTCTTTTGGAAAGAGAGTGGGATTAATTTCAGCATTTTTAGTTTGTATTAATCCATGGCACTTTTTACAAAGTAGGTGGGCATTAGACTGTAATCTGTTTGCACATTTTTTTATAATTGGTGTATATTTCTTTAACAAAGGTTTGAATGATAAAAAACGTTATATATACATATCGATGATATTTTTTGCCCTGTCTATGTATAGCTATGGAGTTGCAATTTATACGATTCCTTTTTTCTTGGCTATTGCTTGTTTATATTATATGATAAGAAAAAAATTAAAAATAAAAGAAGTTGTGATTTCAGCACTAGTATATTTATTAATAGCATGGCCATTCATAGCAACAATGGCAATCAATTATTTCAAGATTGACACAATAAAGCTCCCGTTCGTAACACTTCAATATTTTCCCGAAAGTGTACGTGCTAGTGATATATTATTTTTTTGTGACAATCCAAAACAACAGATTATAAGCAATGTGAAATCATTAATAAATATTATTATTTTGCAGAAAAATGATTGGATATTTAATGGAATGCCTGGCTTTGCAACGCTGTATACTTTTACGATACCGTTTTTCTTTTTAGGAGTTATTGAATTATTTAGAAATAAAGAGTACAAGACTAAAGGATTGTTTATAATTGCATTAGTAACAAGTATATGGTGTGGCTTAATAACTAATGATGTTAATATCAGTCGTATTAATGTTATATACTATGAAATAATGATGTTTATGGCACTGGGAATATATTTTACGATACGTGAAATAAGATACATCAAATATATAGATTTGTGTATGTGGCTGGTAGCTGGAGTAATGCTGATTAATACATATTTTGGAGATTATGCCGAGAGTGTTGCGAAAGAATTTAGGTATGGATTTGGCGAGGCAGTAAAAATTGTTGAAGAAATGGATGTAGACAAAATTTACGTTACAGCAGATAATTATGATTCACTAGATGCAAGTAGGGCGCTGTTAATGTTTTATACCAAAATGGATGCAAAATATTTTCAAGGAAAAACTAATATTTCAAATGGAAAGGAACTTTTGCCATACAATGAAAGATATAAGTACTATACAAGTGTTGGAAGTATAAAATATAGAGATTTAGAAGATAAAAAAGTAGCATATATTATAAAATCATCAGAAAAATATTTTTTTGACACAGAAAAATTCAAAATACAAGAATTTGGTAATTACGCATTAGTGACTAAAAAGTAGTTTTATCTCTTTACATTTCCATAATATGTGATATACTATAACTAGTTTTGAGAGTAATAAAAACTATTATAAAGGAGAGTAAGTTTATTAAAAGCTTTAGAGAGTGAAACATTTGCTGAAAGTTTCATAGCTAGTAGATAAGCCGAAAATCACCTTTTATGTTGCAAAACAGAAACAAGAGTAAGTTTTGCCGGATTGGTCTTCACGTTATAGAAGAACGCATATGTTAGTATGTAGGTGGTATAGCAAAGAGCTTAAGCACTTTGTCCGAGGGTAACTTTAGGGCAAGGTGCTTTTTGTTTTGAAAAAATTAAATCTAACATAAATAATAAAAAGGAGGAATAAAAATGTACAAAAAAGTTTCTACAAATTTAGACGCAGTCGAAAGAGAAAAAGAAATCATAGATTTCTGGAAGAAAAACAAGATTTTTGAAAAAAGTATAAAAGAAAGAGAAGGACATCCAACATTCATGTTTTATGATGGACCACCAACAGCAAACGGAAAGCCACATATAGGTCACATTGAAACACGTGTATTTAAAGATGTATTTCCAAGATTTTGGACAATGAAAGGTTACGAAGTTCCAAGAAAAGCAGGCTGGGATACACATGGTCTTCCAGTAGAGCTTGAAGTAGAAAAAATGCTTGGAATAAATGGTAAGCCACAAATAGAAGAATATGGCGTTGAACCATTTATAAAGAAATGTAAAGAAAGTGTTTGGAAATATAAACATGAATGGGAGCTAATGAGTGATAGAGTTGGTTTCTGGGCAGATATGGAAAATCCTTATGTTACATATCACAACGATTATATCGAATCTGAATGGTGGGCATTAAAAACAATAAATGAAAAAGGTTTATTGTACAAAGGTCATAAAATAGTACCTTATTGCCCAAGATGTGGAACATCACTTTCATCACATGAAGTTGCACAAGGATATAAAGACGTTAAAGAAACATCTTGTATAGCAAAATTCAAGGTTAAAAATGAAGAAAATACATACATCCTAGCTTGGACAACAACACCATGGACACTTCCATCAAATGTTGCATTGTGCGTTAGCCCTAAAGATACTTATGTAATGGTTGAAGTTGAAGATGGAACAAGGTACATATTAGCAGAAGCTTTGGTTCCAAGTGTAATAAAAGAAGAATACAAAGTAGTTCGTTCTAACACAGGAAATGATTTATATGGTACAGAATATGAGCCATTATATGACTTTGCAAAGCCTACTAAGAAGGCATACTATGTTGTAGCAGATTCATATGTTACACTTACAGATGGTACAGGTGTTGTACATATAGCTCCTGCATTTGGTGAAGATGATAGTAGAGTTGGAAGAGATAATGATTTACCTTTCGTACAACTTGTAAATGGAGAAGGAAAATTTACAAAAGAAACAGGCAATTGGGCTGGAACATGGGTTAAAGATGCAGATAAGCTTGTTTTAAGCGATTTAAAAGAAAGAGGCTTATTATTTGCTGCACTTCCATACGAGCATTCATATCCATTCTGTTGGAGATGCGACACACCACTTTTATATTATGCAGTAGATACATGGTTTATAAAAATGTCTGCATTAAGAGACAGACTTGTTGCAAATAACAACACAGTAAATTGGATGCCAGAGAACATAAAAGAAGGAAGATTTGGTAACTTCTTAGAGAATGTTATAGACTGGGGCTTATCTCGTTCTAGATATTGGGGAACACCACTTCCAGTATGGGAATGTGAATGTGGACATTATCATGTAATTGGAAGCATAGAAGAATTAAAGAAACTTGGCAAAGATGTTCCGGATGATATAGAATTACACAAACCATATATAGATGGAATAACTATAAAATGTGAAAAATGCGGAAAAGAAATGCATAGAGTTCCAGATGTTATAGACTGTTGGTTTGATTCTGGTTCAATGCCATTTGCACAATACCATTATCCATTCGAAAATAAGGAACTATTTGAAAAGAGATTCCCAGCACAATTTATAAGTGAAGCAATAGACCAAACAAGAGGATGGTTCTATACACTTATGGCAATCTCAACATTATTATTTGATAGAGCACCATTTGAAAACTGCTTAGTATTAGGACATGTTCAGGACAAAGATGGATTAAAAATGAGCAAGCACAAAGGAAATGTAGTAGATCCATGGTCAGTACTAGATAAACAAGGCGCTGATGCTGTAAGATGGTATTTCTGTGCAAGTTCATCACCATGGCTTCCAACAAGATTTTATCCAGAAGGAATAAGTGAATATCAAAGAAAATTTATCGGAACATTTTGGAATACATATGCTTTTTATGTTCTATATGCAGACATAGATAATTTCAATCCATTAGAATATAAATTAGAATATGATAAATTATCTCAAATGGATAAATGGGCATTATCAAAATTAAATACACTTGTAAAAGATGTAGATAGCTTAATGCAAGAATACAAGATAACAGAGAGTGCAAGGTTGATACAAGACTTCACAGATGAACTTTCTAACTGGTATGTAAGAAGATGTAGAGAAAGATTCTGGGCAAATGGAATGGAACAAGATAAGATAAATGCATACATGACGTTGTATACATGCTTAGTTACTCTAGCTAAAGTAACAGCACCATTTGTACCATTTATGACAGAAGAAATATATCAAAACTTAGTAAGAAACTTAGATAAAACAGCTCCAGAAAGTATTCATTTGTGTGATTATCCAGTAGCGAATGAAGAATACATCGATAAGAAACTAGAAGAAAACATGGAACTAGTATTAGAGATAGTTACACTTGGAAGATCATGTAGAAATATATCAAACATGAAAAACAGACAAGTGCTTGCTAAAGCTTATGTTGGAACAACAAAAGAATTGGCAAAAGATTATCAAGACATAATAAAAGAAGAGCTAAATGTAAAAGAGATAGAATTTACAGAAGATGCAGGTAGATTTGTATCATATAATGTAAAGCCAAACTTAAAAACAGTTGGACCAAAATATGGAGCAATATTGCCAACAATTAGCCAAATGTTAAAGGGTGGAGATGGAACAGAATTTGTACATGAGCTACGTGAAAAAGGCGTATTGATATTAGAAATCGGAGATGCAAAAATAGAATTAAAAGAAGAAGATTTACTAATAGAAACAACAAAATCAGAAAAGTATATATCTGCACAAGAGGGAGATATAGTAGTAGTCTTAGATATAGAATTAAATGATGAGCTAATTGAAGAGGGATTTGTAAGAGAGTTAATTTCAAAAATACAAAACCTAAGAAAAGACTCTGGATTTGAAGTACAAAATCATATAGAAATCTACTATTCAGATAACGAAAAAATGGCAGAAATAATAGAAAGAAACAAAGAACAAATAGCAGATGAAACATTAGCAGACAAGATAGAAAAAGGCGAGGGAGAAACAGAGTTAGATATAAATGGCGAAAAAGTAAAGATAAAATTAGTAAGACTTGCATAAGAAAACACAAAAAGCACTTGCAAAGCATATTTGTAGGTGCTTTTTATAATGAAAATATAGAATGGTAATTGAATAATTTTGGCATGAACAATAGTGGAAATTGATTATTGCAAAGGGCGACATTTTAATAAATAATTATGCTAAAATTGTCAAGCAAAATTTACACAAAAATGTAAGAATTTTACCATCAAAAACCTTTGCAAAATTATAAAAATATGCTATAATAATATTAACCCTACAAAGTACGATTACTTGAGTTATATTTAGAACCAACACTAAATTTTAAGGGAGTTTGGAACTCTGGGTATGGTGTGCAAGCTCACACATTTATATGTGTAAGTGAGAAGCCCGTAAGTACCTAGGAGAACACCCACCTGTGTACGCAGGCTCTTAAATCCGCTCAAATTAAACGGCTTCACGTGGGGTCTTTTTTATGTCTTTTTTAAGAGATTTTTAAGGAAGAATAAAGTATAAAAATTATCATTTGTGATTTCTATCAAGATTGTACTTTTTAAAAATGTAGCAGAGCTTAGGCGTGTTCTATAAAAAATTATAATTTAACATTTATCATAAATTGAACCTAAGTAGTAATAAAAAGCTTATCTTTTATCAGTTGATAGAAGATAAGCTTTTAAAATTATTCTTCGGTTTTCATTGTAACTTTTGTTATTGCATCATAGCAGTATTTATTGCTTGGATCCCAAAGAGTGAAATCTTTTAATCCTAAATCATATGTTGCTTGAATTTGTTTTGCAACTTGGTCTGTTCCATATGTTTGATAATTTCCTTTTCCTAACCAAGAGGCTGTAAAGTCTTGAAGATAAGGTCTAATAGAAGCAACTTTTGCGCTTGAATCTCCACTATAAACTAATAATCTTTTTTGCGCATCTTGAAGTGCTCTATATATTGTATCATAAGGAGCTAAATCAGGTTTTGCAATCTTGTATTCGTTATTTGCATAGTGTGATGGGTAAACCATTGGGCAAACTACATCAACAATACCAGAAATTCTTGCAAAGTCTTGTCCTATATTTTCAAAGTCTCCATCGCGTTTTGTTGTTATTCCAAAAACATCAGCAGAAATTGGTATATTGTATGGAGCTAACTCTTGCATAACTTTAGTTAAATAAGCACAAATTGTATCTGCTTTAGAAGCAGTGGCTGAATTAAAACCATATGCAATTTCTCTTACTTTTCCCTCAGAAGATGGAAATCTAATATAATCAAATTGAATCTCATCAAATCCAAGGTCTGCGGCTTCTTTTGCAAGTGCTATTGGGTATTCCCAAGAGTTTTCATTATACGGGTTAGGCCAAGCCTTACCAGAATAATCTTTCCATGTTGTTCCATCAGCTTTTTTATATGCAACAGTTGTTTTAACACTACCAGCATAAATTGGATCTTTGAATGTCACTATTCTTCCAACAACATAAATTCCATTATCATGAAATTCTTTCAAAACAGCATCAATGTCCTTAATCATATTTTTTGATGAGCCAATATCGATTGCTGTTTGAACTTTTGAATTGTAAGATAATTGACCACCTTCGTCTTTAATATCTAAAACGATTGCATTAAAACCATATTCTTTCATTGTTTTTATAACAGATTCTCTTATGTTTTTTGTTCCAGCCCCCCAGCCAGTCATATATGTAGCTTTGAAGTTTTCAGGCATTGAAATTCTACTTGTTTTTGGCGTGTCGATTATTTCTGAAGGTTCCTCTCCACTTTTTATATCTTCACCACTTGGCTGTATGTCACCGGAATCGCCAGAGATAGGTGCGATGTCTCCTGATGAAAAATCACCTGATGTTTCAATATTTGGGTTAAAAACGTCTTTTGTACCTTCTTTTTGAGAGGATACTTGGTTAATTCCAATGTACAATCCGAGTGTTGCCGAAACAATCATAATTATTGTAACTAAAATTTTACTATTCAAAAAAATCCCTCCTCTATAAAATTGATTATATGATATATATATTGTCACTTCAAGTAGAAAAAGAAAAGTTTTTAGGTGTTTGAAAATAGGCAATATCAAAAGTTTTCTAAACTTGACTTTTTGTCTTTTAAATTATAAAATATTTTAGAGTTTTTAAGAAAATAATAGTTGATAGGAGGATTTTATAATGGAATTAAAAGGTACAAAAACAGAAAA
>CAUGFN010000016.1:0-28638 GCA_959598745.1 uncultured Eubacteriales bacterium | reverse complement strand
ATGCCATAACAATTGAAGAATATAAAAATTCATTAAAAGAAATTTATAGAATTCATAATACTTATCAAAATATTCACACATACCATGACAAAACTGAACAATACCTTTTATTTTTCTCGCGTCTATTGGGCTTAAAATTTTTGCATGTATTGTATTTTTTTCATTTGAACTTTTAAATTTTATTTCTTCGACTTTGTATTCCATTTTTTCACCTCGTATATCAATTATAACATGAATTTTAAAAGTTAAAGCCCCTTAAAAAAGGGGCTTTTATTCGTAATCTAAAGTTGTCGCATAAGTTCATATCTTCTTTTCGTCGCCATTCCACCACGTAAGTGCCGTTCTTTCTTGTTTTTTTCTAACACTTTTCTTACCTCAAGTGCTAACAATGAATTAGTCTCGAACAAAATCCCCGTTACATAGTCGAAAACCTTGCTCTTGCTGCAGTTAAAACTTTCCGCTGTCGACCGAACTGTAGCCTCGTTTTCTATAATGTACCACGCATACGTTTCGGCTTGTTGCTCCATACATGCTCGATAATCACTATTCCTCATGATTGGTACCTCCCATAATGATAGAAGTTCTTATAGTTTCGACTTACAACCCGATTATATTATTTCTTATATTCAAAGTCAATCATATTATGTCGATGTATCAAAAGTTTTATTCTATAATAAAACCTTCCTCATTTTAATATTGAACATTTCTAAGAATGCATATGTTTGTATTTTTGTCTAGTAGCCTCACCTCCTCTTATATGTCTTTCTGCTTTATTATCATCTAAAACCTTTTTAGCTTCTCCAGCAAGTAAAGGATTAATTTTCATTAGTCTCTCTGTTACATCTTTGTGTACTGTACTTTTACTCACACCAAACCTTTTAGCGGCACCTCTTACGGTATCTTTTGTATCAATAATGTAATGTGCAAGTTCTACTGCACGCTCTTCTATGTACACTTTTTCCATAAACAAAAGCCCCCTCAAAATACAACTTTCTTTGTAAATTGTATTCTAAGAAGGCTTATGTTATTACTATTTTAGCCATTCTTTATATTTGATTAATGTTTTATTCTTCAATATTATTTCTCCAGTCCACTTCTATCAGTTCTATTATCTCTTCAGCTTGCTTTTTATAGTCTGGTTGTATTGGATCAAAGCCACTAAATGTATCTCCACTATCTTCTGTCGTCAATTTTCCTTTTTCAAAACCACCAGATATCCCAAGCATATATTCATTGTCCTCATCATCTTCAGCTTTTCCCTTAAATTTATATATATAATAATCCATATTATCTTTTTCTAAAATATCTACAAGTTCTATTTCACTTGGTGCTTCTCCTAATTCCATTGGACAAGCAAGCCACTCTATCATTTTTGCTTTTGCGATATCTTTCATTGTTATTCTCCCAGCTGGTATGATGTCTTGTTTTTCAATTTTTTCAAGCACTCTAAAAAGAGCATATGCAGTATCTCCTTTTTGAAGCAATCTCTCCATAGCATTTTCATCAATTTTAAGTCCGTTACACACTTCTGATTTTATCAAAAATATTGAAGGACCAGTCGCTAGGTGCATATTCCTCAAGCCTTCTACATATTTCAATGTTTCCTTATCATTTATAAATGATGAAACGTCGAGAAGTAATTCTAATGCCAAGTTGGCTTTTTCGTCATCATGTTTGTTCTCAAGATACTTTGCCAACATTGGAATTTTTTTATTAATTCCATTTATCAAAATCTTTTTATCCTCTTTATTTAAAAATTCGCCAGTTGGGTCATTATATAACAAGATAAGGTACATGCAATCTGCAATTCCATTATATGAATTGCTCGCCACTTTTGCCAAAACACTTGAAAGCATCTTGAATTTTTGTTCTGAAAAGCTCATATTTTCTAAGCTTGTTATGTATGGCAACTCTTTATATTTCAATTCTAAAAGCAAGCAAAAAACCATAAATTTAACATTGTCATCACTTGCGCATAACCAGTGTAATAAAGTTGGCAATTTCTTTTTATCTAATTTTTCTGCACCTTCAATAAACTCTTTGCTCCACACATCTGCATCTTTCTTTGCGTCTTCAATGCTAATCTGCCAATCTTCTACTAATCTTTTTATTTCTTGGTCGTCAATAACCAAATTAATGGCATCTACCAATTCTAAAAATTTTTCTCCCATACTATTTATTTCCCCCTATTTGTATTTCTTTATGCTATATATTTTCCTTTCTTTTTTATTCGTTCCCAAAAATTCATCTACGATGTATTTTCCTTTGCCTCTAATAGTAATAATATCTTTTGATTTAATTTGTTTTGAATTCTTAATTTCTAACTGATTATTAACTAAAACTCTTTCTGACAAGATATATTCTTCTGCAATTTTTCTAGAGCATTTTGCTAGTTCGGCAACAAAATTATCTAATCTTTCAGAAGAAATAACTATTCTTATTTCTTCATATTCCTGTGGTTTTACTCTTATTTCGACTACCTCTTTAATCTCTATATTTGATTTTTTTAGCCTTGTTAAATGACTCAGATTTTCTCTTATATATTCAGCATTTTCTTTAAGTACTATTATATATGCTTCTTCTTCAAAAACAATTATATCTCCAAATCTTTCTCTTTCTAATCCAATCTTCATAAGACAAGAAAGATAGTCGCTATGCGTATATACTCCTATTTGTTCATTTGGCAATTTTATATTTATCACTTTTATAATATTCTCTAAGTTCTTTTCAGCAATCTCCTTTGTAAATTTTTCAGGATACACAATTAAAATCTTTCTTGCAGCCTCTTCATAACCACCAAAAAAGAAATAATTATTATACATTCTTATCTCTTTTTCAACCTGTAAAATCTCTTGCTCATTAAAAAAGCATGTGTTTTGTATTTTGTTTTTCTTTCTCGCAATTTCAAATTTATCTATAACATTTGCAAGTTTAAAATCCTTTTCTTTGTTTTCCATGATTCCCTCTAAATCTTATTTTTTATCCATCAATTTTAGCTTTTCTATATACTTTTTCAAATATTCTTTAAGTGGTTCTCTTGTACTAAAAGCAAATAAGAATCTATATTTTTCTTTAGCATCTTCTGCAGATTTTCTAATATGATGTTTTAATTCTTCATATTTGATTAGTACATTGTTCTCTTTTGCAAACTTTCTAATCTTACTAACAACGTTGAAAGAATAGCATATGTCGACCATGAATACACCAAAAAATGTGCCGAGTATAAATGAAAACTCTAAATTTTTAGAGAACCAGTCTAGTGCATTTATAATATATGGATGAATACAGAAATAATATATTGCTCCAAGTATTGCCCAAATTATAGAAAATCTCAAACAAATTATTCCTTTGTAATTAAACTTTTCCTTTGAATAATCCCAAAGTTTTACTTTCATACCAACTATAAAGATTACTCCGGCAATATATTCAATTAAAGTCATGCAAAATGCCATTGCTATAAATAAAACAACTTTGTTCCAAATAGGATTTGCTATTAAATTATATTTTTCAAGCCCTGCAAGCAAATACAAAATGCAAAGTCCGAAACCATAAAGTGGCAAATATGGACCTGTTAGAAATCCTGGGTTTATCCACTTTCTATCTACATTTTGCTTATTAAATCTCCTAAATAAAACTTCCATAATCCAGCCGGCGGTACAACCAATAAAAAATAAAAAGAATAGTTTTAATATTTCGCTCATAATTTGCTCCTTTTCTGCTTTTTAGGTAATTTTATCATATTTTATTAAATTTTCCAATATTGCAATAAAAAAATGGCACTCTACTTTTAAATAGAGTGTCATTTTGATTTTATTAATTATTTTCTTCTTATTGATTTTGGTTGTCTCCACTTTGTGATGTAGGCTTTTTAGTATTCTTAAAATCTTCTAATGCAGTATCTAATTCATCCACTGCTGTTGACAATTCATCAGATGTGACTTTGGCTTTATTCAAAACATTCTCAGCCTTAGTAATAGCAATCTTCAAAGCTTTTATTCCTTCAGTTGTATACTCATCTGTCTTTTCCACTTCGATTTTAGCAACTTCGATTTTAGCGCTCAATTCTTTTTTCTTCTTTGTTACATTGCCTTTTTCTATTGTTACAGCATCATTTATTTCTTCTATTTTGGTTATTCTCTCTGCTCTAGTTGTCTCTGGTAAATTCAATGCCGTTGATACATTTGTAGCATTTTTGTAATCCTCTGCAGAAGTTTTAGCACTCTTTAATACATCACTTATCTTATTTTTATTCATATCGTCTATAGCTTTTTCAAGATTTGCTCTAGCTGTTTTTATGTCAGATGCCTTACTCTTTTCTGTTAATTTATCCGCATTATTACGTGCTGTTTCAAATTTTGTGTATTCAGCATCAAAATAATCATCATTAGTTATCTTTGCAGCATCTTTTAATAAAATCAACAACTCTGCATATTCTTTTTCAGAATTGCCTTCTAAAACTGCAATTGCGTTATTTAAATCCGTTGTAGCTTTTTGTATTTGTTCTATTGTTGCAGATTTTGTATTATCATTTATAGCTTTTGCAGCATCCCACATTGATTTGAACACTCCATAAGAAGCTTCTGTATAGTTTTCTTTTGCTCCAACTTTATCAGCGTCTGCTAATGCAACTTTTAATTCTGCAATAGCTTTCTCCTTATCTGCATTTGCTGTTGTCTTTGTCAAACCTTTTAAAGCTGAACTCAATTCTGTTTTAGCTGAATCTACGCTACTCTTTGTCGCATTTGTTTTTGCAAGTAATGTGTTAGCTGAAGATAAAGCTGAATAAAATGTATTATACGTACTTGTAACATATGATGATTTATTCTTAACTGCATCTGTAACTTCTTTGCTATCTACTAATGCTCTTAGTGCAGCTTTTGATTTTGCAATTTCTTTTTCAGAAGTAGTTGTAGCTTTCTTCAAACCATCATACGCACTTTTTAATGTATTGTATGCCTTCTTTACTTCCGTTGCATTCTTCCACTTTGTTGAAGAATTCTTCACAGATTCAGCTTTGCTAAGTGCAGTCATTAAATTAGCATAAGTTGCTTGTGTATATCTTTCTTCATTAACATCATAAGCATCATTCATCAAATCTTTAAGATCTGTTTGATACTTCTTCAAACTAGCTGCACTATCACCCGCATCATCAGCACCGTCAACGAAAACAACTATATATGTTGTTCCGCCGAATTCAAATACTACTGCAGAATCGTCATCTTCAGAAATATCAGAATAAGACATTGACCTAAGTGTTGATTTATACACTTTAGCAATTTGACAAGATGAATCTAAATCAATTTTAGTTTTATCATCTAATGTTATTCTTGATTTAGAAACTGTTGCAACAACCTCTGAATCATCGATTGAAGCACTCTTTAAAATTATAACTTCATTATCTGAATTTAAATAATATAAAATTATATCATCTTCATCTGGCATATCATCTTCATCTGCCATTGGATATGTTTTAGAAGAAGAAGTTTTGTAATTAGCTACCTTTATTCCATCATTCTTTTTAGAAATAGAAACATCAGATTCTGTAACAATTCCTAAATAAACTTGCTCTGGTGGAAATGCAACTATATATTCAACACTTGAACCACTAAATACTAATATTGCTTCAACAGCCTCATCTATGCTATCTACACCATATAATAGTATACGACTGCTCTTTGGCAAATCATATCCTCTTGAACTACCACCATCAATATAAATCTTTGAAGATGTAACTTTTTCTATAAATCCTTGCTTTGTTGTATTATTAGAAGTTTTTTCAGACTTTATAATTTTTTTAGTAGTGTTATTGTACAAAATATTATATTTTTGACCATACATCTTTGCTGCTTCGCCAGCATCCATAGTAACTGTTACTGTCTTATCGCCCTTTAATTTGATAGTCGCAGTTTCATAATCATCATCAAAATTAATTGAATCGATTAACACATCAGAAAAATAAGTAAACTTTGTCATTTTTTTGTTTAACAATTTTTCGCCTTCTCCATAGATAACTCCTGATGAATTTTGTCCAACTGGAGATGCAACACCAGTTCTAAGCATATTCCAAAGCATAATTGCTACATTTCCTCTTTTAGCGCCATCATTTGAATTAACTGTACCTACTGAAGAGTAAAGTGATAACTTTTTAGCTTGGTTAATATAATTATTTGGCCAAGACTCTTTGCTCTTTGAAACAACATCTTCATATTCCAAAGCTCTTATAATCATTGCTGTAGCTTCAGCATATGATACTGTATTATTAGGTCCAAAATTTCCATTCGGATATCCATTTATAACACCAAGTTCAGATGCCAAATTTACATACGCATATGCCCAATGACCTTTCATATCCTTAAATTTTGTAGTCTTATTTCCAGCCGCCGTAACTTTGCTTTCTTGACCTAGGGCCACAACCATAAGCTTTGCCATCTCAGCTCTAGTAACTGCCTTCTCTGGCCTATAAGTATTATCCTCTGGGTATCCACTTACTAACCCAAGTGTAATAAGAGTATCTACGGAATCTTCATATTTAGTATTTTTTATATCCTTAAGTGAAGTCGCCGCAGAAACCACACTGCTAACACATAAAATAACAATCGTACAAATTATAATCATTATTCTTTTTCTCATGTATTTTATCCTCCTTCTTATTTCCCTAGCAACATTATACATTAATGGAATTTTTAATACAACTATAAAGATTAAAATATTTTTTAAATTGTTATATCCCAATTAATACAATTTTTGAAAAATACACATACAATACACAAATCAACATTTAATCTTATTTATTTCCTTGTTAATATCTTTTTGCAATCTATGAGTATAAGTTCTCTCCGTAAGATCTTTTATCTTATGGCCAATCACTATTTTTAGAACATATTCATCAACTTTGTATCGCTTTGCAAGAGTTACAAATGTGTGTCTCGTATCGTGAGGCTTGTGTTTCATTTTTAATGCTTTCATTATTTTTCTAAACCTATTTCTATAATCATCGTAAGACATAATATCACCATTTTCTTTGTTGCAAAGTCTCTCATTTTGTATATTGTATAAACTAGATATAAGTGGATATATAGCGTCGTGAATAGGTATAATTCTGTTTCTACCCGCATCCGTTTTTAATCCACCTTTCATTATTCTTTTCTTTAAATCTATATTTGAATTTTTTATTTCAACTAATTCCCTAGGCCTTAAACCCGTATAAATATTTATTAAAACCATATTTACAAATGGCATATCAACGTTTTTCCAGAGTTTTTCAATTTCTCTATCCGAGAACGGAACTCTTTCAAAAGTCTTAAATAAATGCGGAATCTCACAATACGTAGCATAATTTTTATCAACGATTTCATGTTTAATAGCATACCTATACATCATATTGTATAAACTCTTCATTCTACTTTTAGTAGCAGTTCCAACATCTGCATGTTTTATCGAATTTTCCAAATCACAAACTCTTATATCTTTAAATTTAAGGTTTAATAATTTTTCACTGTGATTATAAGCTGCAATCCATGTTCTTCTCGAAGAAGGTACTATGTTTTCAAAATGTTCTTTGCTCCATAGCTCATAAAGTTCCGCAAAAGTAATATTTTGATTTTCAAGTTTATAAGGTGACTCATTAAAATTAGAAAGTGCAATTAATCCCTCCTCTTTAGTTTTAAAATATCCAATCGTTTTATAAGCCTGTACCTTTCCTCTTTTGTTATTTACTTTCCATCCTATTGTAATTCTAACTCTGTATGGATTTCTTCTGTTTCCTGGCAATTTATGAACTGAGCCAAAACCATTTGGTAATCTCATACTACCTCTCCTTCCATCTAAAATACACATAAATAAGTACCATATAATACACAAAGTATCAAATACCATTTTAAAAAAGCCTATATAATCATTATCTCCAGAAAAGCATAAAAAAATTCAGTTACATATGCAGAAGCTGTAACTATGGCAATCAGAGTTTTAGGCTATAAAACAGTAGTTGAAGCCAAAGGAACATGGCCAACAAATTATATAGCTAAAGCTCAAGAATTAAAAGTATTAAAAGATGTTAAATACAAAGCTTACAACGATGGTGCTGTAAGAGGAAACGTAGCATTATTAATCTGGAACATGTTAAGAACTAACATGTGGGATGTAAATAGCGAAAGCGAAAAAGATGGTCTTAACTATTCAAAAGCTGGCACAATGATTAATAAGTATTTCGACGATTATACTTATGCAACAGCTACATTTACAGGATTCAATATTACAGATGGAAAAGTTGAAATGGGAGTAACAGCTGAATATGAAGAAAATGGTAAGTTATTTAACCTTTTCAAAAAAGACCAATACGAATATGCTGGCAATGATTTCTACACATTTGTTTCAGGAGAAGAAGTTGAAGTACTTGTAAATGAAGAAGATGAAACATTGTTAACAATAGTTTCAACAGGTGCTGATAAACTAGTTGATGGTTTGAAGAAGGATATCAACGATGATTACGATGAACTTAAAGATAATCAAAATGATTATGATTATGCTTACGCAATAATCAAAAATAAAAAAGTTAAAGAATCAACAAGATTAAAAGTTGTTTCTGATACATATATCAATGATGTTGATACTTCAAATAAGAAATATGTTAAATTTAATGAAACAAACTCATTAAAATTCGTATACGATGACGAAGAAGATAATATATACATTAAAGATGGTGAAAGAGTTACAGTAAAAGATATTAAAGTTGGTGATGTACTATCTAAAGTAGCAGTTCAAACAGAAAAAGAAGACGAAATCATAGACAAAGTACCAACATTTTATGTTGTTTCAAATTCAACAATTAAAGGTAAATTAACAAAAGTTGTACTAGATAAAGAAGAAAATGAAACTACAGCAACAATCGGTGGAAACGAATATACTGTTGATGGTTCAGCTGTATACTATGAAGACCCAGAAGAAGATAATGATTATAATAACTTTACAGAAGGTAATTTCACAACTGCCATGAAAGGTGAAGTTGTTGAAGCTAAATGTGACTTCTTAGGAAGAGTTGTTGCTGTGTTATTTGACGGTGAAATAAATGAAGGCGATGATGAAGAAGACATTAAAGTTGGTTTCTACGCAATTACAAGCGATGTTGAAGGTAGATATGAATTATCTTTAGAAAATGAAAAAGGAAAAGATACATATCAATTTGCAGATAACCATACTGGAAGACAATTACTAGATGAAGACTTAAAAGGTACATTCTCAATAGTATCATTTGATAAAGACAGTGATATAGAGGATTTGACAGATTACGCAGATGGAACTTTCCAATTAAAAGCTAATAAATTTGGCGAATATGATAAAGTTTTCGAGAATTTACCAAGTGAATTAGTATATGATAAGGATGGACATAAATACATTATTTCTAAAGATTTGAATGCAAGTTATGATAAAGACAATAAGTCAATAACAGTAGGAAACGAATCTGTAAAAGTAAATAGCGACACAGTTGTTGTCACATTAGTTTATGATGACAAAGGAACAAAAAGATTAAAAGATGATGAATGCAGAGTTGAATTCTCTGAAGGAACAAAAGCTATTGAAAAACTAAAAGGTGAACCAGCAGTAGTAATTACTGATGGGGCAAACAGATTTGCAAAAGCTAAATATGTTGTAATATTTGATGAAATATCTAACAAAGAGGAAAATCTAGTTGGTATAATAGCAAATATTGAAAAGAATGAATTGGGTGATTGGTACATTACTATCGCTGACACAAGAATTACAAGTGAAAAAGAATTAGCAAAAGCAAAGAAAGATGCTAGAGTATTAAAAGATGTGTCAGATGCTCAAGCAGAAGATTACAGAGATAACTATCAAGTTGTTCTATATTCTTTAGAAGAGAACAAAGACGGCGAAGAAGAAGTTGTAATCGAAAGAGGAATCACAAATGCTGAGTTGAAAAATAGTGAGATAAACCATGCATATATTACTAAGAGCAACGATTCTAAGAATAAGAATGTAAGTTCAGATGGTAGAGAAGCTGTTATAACTCTAAATGAAGATGCACCTCAAGAAATAAAAGCTTTATTAAACGGAGACAAATTAGATCTTGATGACGAAGATGTTGTTGAGTTCTTTGAAGACTACAAAGTAGTAATCCTTGACGTTGAAACTGACACTGATGAAGATGATACAGAAGACCAACGTTATGCTACTGGATATAAAGAAGTAGATTACTCAAAAGTAGAATTAAAAGAATTAGACAGAATTTCAATTGATTCTAATAATGACGTTGTTACAATAATCAGAGGTTTAGGAGAAAGATAAAATTTAACAACAAGAAATGAAACCTAGTTAAATGAATCACAAAACCCCCGAGGCATACGCCCCGGGGGTCTCTTTTTTCAAAGATTTAATAATCTATTCAATTATTATTTCTTTGCAATTCCTCTGATTATAGCAACAACTTCATTTGTGTCGTCAACAGATACTCTATCGCCAACTTTGAATGAAATACCGCTGTAATCTTTAGTTATGAATGAATCAACATTGTATAATCCATCAACATCATCATCTTCTGATACGTTAAGTATTACAAATAGGTAATCTTCATAAATATCTTTGAATGATTGTTTTGTTGTATTGATTTCTCTACCATCTTCAAGTTTTGCTTTCTTACCGCTGTTTGCGATGCTTTCAACATATCCATGTCCTTCAAATTGAGCATCACCAGAAGTTAATTGAGCTTTTGTTAAACCTGTAACTAATGTGAATTCTAATTCTTTATCACTGTTTTCTTCTGCAGAGTACATAACTGCTACGAATTCATCTAATTCAGCTTTGTATTCTTCTGCTGTCTTACCAGTTGGAACTGGAACTATTAATTCTTCTTCATCGCCTTTTTCATCGATAACTGTAATTATTAAATCACCAATTCTATTGATTTCAACAGTATCTACTTTACCGAATAGATTGTCTTCTCTGTCTGAAACCTCATCAAATAATACAACGTATTTAGCTTCAGCAAATGTATCATCGCTATCGCTAATTACAAGAACTTTTGCTTCGTTCTTTAATTTCTTAATAGCTTTTGTTCCTTCTGAGAACTCTACTCTGTATTCATCATCAGTTGTCTTTGTTGTACCCTTATCATCAAATATTAAAGTTGCAACTACAACGTCTTCTGATACGTCCATTGTAAAGTTTGAATCACCTGTAATTGCCATATCATCTTCATCAAATGTAGCATTTGTTACTTCTGTTAATTCTAGATATTTACCATCTTTGTATTCACCAGATACAAATGATACGTTAGATGTATTAGCATTAGCAACCATTTCGATATCTTCAACGTTTCCGTCTTTATCAAATCTAACGAATGCATATGTTCCTACATAATCTGTATCATCAGCATACATTTCTTTTGCATTTTGTGTAGCTGTACCTTTTGCAAATGTGTAATCATCTTTACCATTTTCATTTTCAAGACCTATTGTATATACTCTTGAAGATTCTTTTTCAACATTAGCTGTTATTGCATAGAATCCAGCTGTGTAGTTATCTGAATCATCTCCAATGTTTCCATCGAATTCAACTGCAACGATGTTTCCTAAGAAGTCAAGTTTTAATACAACTACTTCGTTCTTCATATCTGAGTTCCAAGCATCTACATCAAAATCTTTAGCATCTTCGTCTTCATCTTTAGGATCTTCTACGTATGTAGCGTTTGTAGCAACAACATATTTCTTGTCACCAACTGTAGCTATTGTATAAGAACCAGCTTGTGCATTGTCATAATCTTCTTCAACTATCTTTGTTAATTTTCCTTTAGCTTCTGTGCAAGAAACAACATAGAATACTTCGTCACCATTTACAGTAACCTTAGAAACGATATCTCCTTCTTTGATATCTTTAATTGTTCCTCTTTCACCGTTTACGATTACAACTTTATCTTCATAAGTATCATATTTCCAAGCTGTGTCATTTATTTTAACTGATTTCTTAGAAGACTTATCTAAATCATAAACATATTCGCTTTCAACTACTAATTTTGTAGAAGCAGCGATTTTTTTCTTTTCAACTCTTATGTAAGCATAGTCATATGCATCACCAGAAATCTCATCATAGTCTTCGTCGATATCTTTCTTTAAGCCATCAACTAATTTGTCATTAGCTGTAGCAACCATCATTAATAATGTTTCATCATCTTCATTTACAAGAACTTCAACTTCTGTTCCAGCAACGAAAGTATAGAAATCATTACCTTCATATTTGTATTGATTTTCTCTTTGACCTAATTTGTCAGCTTCACTAGCCTCTAAATCGTCTAATGTTACTATTACTTCACCATCATCATTGATTGTGAAATCTTCGAAATTTACAGTTGTATATGTGTAGTCTTCGAAATATTTATTAATCATTGTACCAGATTTTGAATAGTTAAGACCATCTGTCTCATTCTCACTGTTTACATCCCACATGTTAGTTCTTAACATGTTCCAGATTAATAATGCTACGTTTCCTCTTACAGCACCATCGTTGTAAGCTTTGTATTTAACATCTTTTAATACTTTTAATTCTTGAGCTTTAGCTATGTAGTTTGTTGGCCATGTTCCTTTAGCTTCAACAACTGTTTTGTATCCTAAAACTCTGATTGCCATTGTAACAGCTTCTGCATATGTAACTGTTGCTTCTGGAGCGAATCTTCCATCTGGATATCCATTAATGTAACCATATTGAGCAGCTACATTGATATATCCTGAAGCCCAGTGATTTGCAGCTACATCTGAAAAGTTTGTTGCACCTTTTGCAACGTTAGCAGCTGGCTCTAATCCAGCAGCTACTACTAATAATTTAGCCATTTGTGCTCTTGTTACTATTGCATCTGGACGATATGTTCCATCTGGATAGCCTTCAACAACACCTAATTCTACTAATGCACTAACTGCGGCTTCATAATCTGTTCCTTTGATATCTTCAATAGATGTTCCAGCAAATGCTGTTGTGAACATAGATAGAACCATTGAAAGTGCAAGTACTAATGATACTATTTTCTTCATTAGAAAATCCTCCTTGTAAATTTTTTGTTTTTCGAAAGAAAAGTTTTGTTTATTAGATTGCCCCCTTCTTTCATTTTCTGCTCTAAACAATCTAACACGTACCTATTGATTATGGAATTTCATGCCATTTCCTTAAGTACAATGCCATTATATATTTTCTAGAAAATCTGTCAACAAAGTTTATAAATCATTTACGGATTTTACAATTTGTTTACAAGTTGGTATATTTTTGTTTATTTGAAGTATACATAATACAGCTTTGCTAATTGTTACTATTTACTTTAACTCCTTAAAACTAGCATTTCCGTAGCAATTTATCATTTTTGTAATATAACCCTACAAATATCCATTAAAACATATCTAACGGATTAATAAATTTTCCATTCCTGCGTATACCTAGATGGAGATGGACACCTGTCGTAGCTCCATTCAACTTACCATTCTCTATATATTTTGGTCCAACTTTCCCTATTTTTTCTCCACGCCCAATTCTATCTCCTTTTTTTACAAAAATATCAGAATCCATATGTGCGTAACGAGATTCTAAATTATTTGAGTGTGAGATTATAACCATGTAGCCTCCGATATTTATCAAAACCGGAAAATTTGACAATTCCACTTTCTATTGAATAAATAAAACTTCCTTGATTTGCTAGGATGTCAATTCCTTTATGATACGTAGAAGCACCCTTTGTTGGACTTTTTCTATAGCCAAATTTTGAAGATATACCCGTAAAATTAGGCGTAGGCCAATAACATTTTGATTCAATTATAATATTTGCTGAATTTTCACCTGATAAAATAGTGATAAAGATAGTAAAAAAAATCATCACAGAAATAAAACAATAATAAAATTTTTGCATTTTCTCTCTTTTCTAGGTCCAAGTTTTTAATATTTTTCCAACCATCTACATTTTAGCAGATAGATTTACTTTTTTCAATCATAAAGTGCCACGTTTCCCGCTTTTAATTTTTTACATAAACTTAGTATTTGAAAAGCTCCATTTTATATTTTAATTTCTAGCATAAAAAATACTTTTTAAGTAGATTTGGGTTATTTCAAGTGACTACTTAAAAAGTATCGTATAAGGCTTTGTTATCTTTTTTATTTATTCAAATATAATTTGCAACAACATTTGCTTTCTTCTCTCATTTTTTTGCATGGACATATTGTATCATCATTTTGTGTTATTACGCATGGGCAATGTCCATCTTTTCTTTTTATTCCTTCTAATATTTTTTCTACATGCTCGCTATTTTCATTTAATTTCATATTCGGATTTAATTTTAATCCTTTTTCTATTAATTCGTTCATATGTATAAACCTCTTTCATTTATTATTATTCATAATATTTAAAACAATATTTTAGCTGATAATCCAAAAATATTGTTCTATAATTCATATACTAATTATTAATTGATTTAATTTATTAATTCATTATTTTATTCAATTTATGTTTTATTGTTTTAATATCATATTTTATATTATTCCTCTTACCGTTGTTGGCAAGTATTCGTTACATTCTTTTTGGATTTCTCTTAATTTTTCTGCTGCGTATGGTATTACTGTTTTGTTATGATCAAAATAATTTTGTAACACATATTTTTTTGAGCCAACACTTTTTAGGTATTCTGCTATTTTTAATACATTTTCTGTGTTTACATACTTTGGATATACTGTTGTTCTAAATTCGTATTTTATTCCACTTTTTAATATTATATCAACTGATTTTTTTATTTTCTCCACATCGATTTCTGTTTGTGTTATTGCATTATAATTATCGAAATCGTTTTTTATATCCATACCTACATAATCGATTTTATCTATTACTTTTTCAAGTATTTCTGGTGCATATCCATTTGTATGTATGCCTATTACAAATCCATTTTCATATAATGTGTTTATTATTTTTTCAAAATCTTTATGGATTGTACATTCTCCACCTGAAATTATTACGTGATCTATGAAGTCTTTTCTTTCTAATAATTTTGGTAATATTTCTTTTTCAAAATCTAATTCTTTTTCTTTTAATAATCCTTTATTATAACAAAATTCACAATCAAAGTTACATACTCCTGTAAACATTGTTGTACAAACATTATCTGGATAGTCTATCATACTTGACCATATTACTGATTTAATCATTTGTTTTTCCTCCCTTTGGCACATGGTTGTGTTCATCTCTTATGGAGCCTACTTAAGCTTAAGTTACTTGTTACATTTTATATTTTTATAGGTTAATTCGCACTACCTAATATTATAAAGCTTTAGAAAAAATTAGGCGAGCTTTTTGGCTCGCCTTAAGACCATACTTATAATAATTTATTACATTACAACTATGCTTTTTAGTTCTTCTAAATCTCCTGAATATACCTTGCCATTAACTTCTACAGCTGGCATTTGTTCTATATCTAGGCTTACAAGTTTTGCTCTTGCTTTAAAATCCTCTTCTACATTTGTTTCTTCATATGATATATGACTATTCTTCATATAAGATTTTAGCTCCTCACACATTGGACAGTTTGGTATTGTGTATGTTTTTATCATAATAATTTCCCCCTAAAATATTTTCTTATTATGTTTTTATTTAAGCTTTGTCAATTTCAGCTTTTTGCTTTGCAACTTGTTCTGGATCAATGTTTTCTCTTAATCTATCTGCAAGTTCTGCTCTCTTTCCGCTATTGAATTTGTCTATAAACACATAGTAACCTGTGATTCTTGTAACCCCTCTTAAGTTGATGCTTCCGCATTTTGGACATTGGTCTAATAATCCGTTGCTCTTTGTTCTACAATCTTGGCAAAGTGTATATTCTGGTGAAAGAACCCATTGTACACATTTTGTTTTATACCAAGTTGTTTCAAGCAAGTTATATATTGCTTTTGGACTTGGAGCGTTGTTTCCAGACCAAATATGAATCATGCTTCCTGCTTCAACTAGTGTATGGAATTTTGATTGTTTTTGTAATCTTGTTATATAATCAACATCACTATCTGCTGCAAAGTGAACAGAATTTGTGTAATATACACCAAAACTATTTTCTTTGTGATATGCTAAATCTCCATATTTCTTAATATCTAGTTTTGCAAATCTACCAGCTGTGCTTTCTGCTGGTGTCTCTTCTAGTTTTATTGCTATACCATATTTTTTAGATAGTTCTTTTGTTTTCTGATACATGAATGAAACTATTTCTAATCCTAACATATATGCTTCATCTGACTCATGTAATTGTTGTCCTATTAAGTTATATACACACTCGTTTAATCCAACAATTCCTATTAGGTATGATATATTTTTTAGTCTTATGTATGCTTTTCCGTCCATTCCTTTTGTATAGAAGCTTAATGGTGAATTTTCTAAGCTTGCTAGTTTCCATACATAATTTTGTCTTTGAATATGAGCTCTAGCACACATATCCATTCTCTTTTCAAGTTCTTGATAGAAAGCTTCTTTATTCTTTCCAACTTTAAGTGGAATGTTTGGCATGTTTATTGAAACATTTTGTCCACCAACAAATCTTAATTCTTCTGGTGTGTTTATTAACTTTTTATCCTCTTCTGAGAAATCTATTTTTAGTCTACAACATTGTGAAACTGAAAATGCATTTCTGTCGAATATGAAATAAGGACATCCATTTTTACTTGCTGATTCACAAGCAACCATAAGCAAAGCTTTTGTTTTTGGGTCTGTGAAACATTCTTCGTTTATATGTAAGTTTATCTTTGGGAAAGCAAATGGCATTCCATCTGCGTCGCCTTCTCCAACAACTTCTAATAATGCTTTTGCAAACAATCTAGATTCTTTTTCAAAATCTTTATATAATAAAACTCTATATCCGTTTTCTTCTGCATATGCTTTTGCTTCTTCTTGAGTGTCAAATCTAAAGATATTGTCTAATTCATCTGTTACCATATATTTGCCTTTTGGTCCCATTGCATAAACTGTTGCATAGTGATGAGGAATTGAAGCATAAACATTAAAATCTGAGAATGCTACTTGTCCACCTCTAGCTCCTGCAAGTTGAGATAAGTCAAATATAAGTGTTTGTGCTAATTGTTTTATATCCTTGTATGCCATTCCTACAAGTAATGGTGCAAAGAATACATTTATTGCTTCCCAACCAATTGCTCCTGCAAATTGGCCTTGTAAGAATTGTGTAAATGAACATATATGTCTTGCTAAAACATTTGCACTATTTGCTGGTTTTGAATTTGATGGAATTGTAGGTATATTTCTAATTCCGTTCTTTTTAACATACTCTGGTGAGTGTCCGCTACAATAGAATCTGTCTATCATTCCTAAATCGTGGATATGTAATTCACCAGCTAAGTGTGCTCTTGAAATATCTTGATCAAATACATTTTTTAAGGCATACTCTTTCAAAATTCTTTCAGCTAATGTAAGGTTGATTGATTCTGGATTATGTGCTGTGTTTCCATTTTCTTTATTTGCGTTTTCTATAATCTCTGTAATGTTGTAGAATGGAATTGAAGCTTCAGAATTATTCTTTAACTCTTTATTTAAACCTTTCTCTAGTAATACATTGTTAACCATTGATCTTATAAGAGACGTACTAACTTGTGTTAGATTTGCACTCATTAGTCTTTCTGTAACAATTCCTGCAACTTCTTTTGCAAGTGGTTTGTCACAACCGGCTTCTCTTATTAGTGCGTCAACGATTGCACTTTCATCATACTCTTGTGATTCTGCTTTTGTTGCTGAGTCAACCATTAGCGCTATGTCTAATGCGTTGTTTTCTCTTTTTAATTTGATTACGTTCATTACTAAAACCCCCTCTTATGTTTTTACATTTTTGTTTTCTTTTGTAATTGTTGTCCTTTTATCTTTTGTATTTATATATATTTTTATAATCAAAATCTTATTAAAAAATTATCGAATCATTTTTAAAATCTAAATTCATTTTAACACAACTAAACGATTTTTTACAACAAAAAAAGTAAAAAAAATAATCTTTTTTATGTGCTCGCAAATTCGCTCATATCAAGCATTACACGTTTTCCATTAAAAGTAAAACTGTATTATGTTTTTTGTGTTTACATTTGTGTATTTACATAGTTTTCTTATGTCAATTTTTTATTTTATAATGATTTATATAATTAATTTTATGTAATTTTCTAAACAAATTTTGTCTAAAATTTTTATTTAAATAAAACCTGTTAGAATTTAATCCAAAATGTAAATTCAATAATGTATAAATTTTCTATCATAAAAAATGAATTATCATTATTAATCAACTTGATTTTATAATGATAATTCATTTTAATTAGTTATTTTTAAAATTTAATACTTTTAATTATTCGATTTATTTCTTTTTCATTATTTTCGAAGAATTTTTTTGGCGTTATAAAAGTTACTGTTATTTCTTTATCTGGCAGAGATATTAGATATGCAATTAATATCGAATTTTCTTTTTTGCCTTCTACTTCTATCGTAACCTTTCCAATCTGCTCTCCATTAATTTGTATTACTTCCTTCTCTGTGGTTACTATTTTTGCCTCATCATTATATATCTTAAACATAACAACATATCTCTTACAAATCTCTTCCATCGTTAATTGCGTTTTTTCTTTATTTATCGCTTCTATAATTAATCTTATTTGTTTTTTATCATTTTTCAATTCTTCCAATACTTCAACAAATTTTAAGTTTTTCATATAATCAGATATTTGTTCTCCAGATTCCGTCACTGTCAAATTTGATAAAATATTTTTTTCGCTATCTCCAGATTCTTTTTCATCTTTATATAAATTAGAGTATGAAATTTCAAAGTTATATTGTTCATACTCGTGCTTTACTAGCTTGTTTTCTTTTATTCTTTCAAATAAAAAACTACCTATTCCCAATATTATTCCTAATAATACAATTATCAATATTAACTTGTATCCAGTTTTTTTCATCATTTTTATTCCTTTCTTTTTATTTTACTACATATTATCATTTTTAATTTAATACTTCAAGTAGACTTTTTTTGCATTTTAGAGTATAATCTTTTGCTAGAAAGGACGTGTTTTTATGGCTTTTGATGGTATTACAACCAAAAATATTTTAATTGAATTAAATAATAATTTAATAAATGCCCGCATAGAAAAAATATATGTTCCTACCAAAAATGATATTTTTCTATGCTTTCACACTAAAAACAGAGATAATTTAAAATTGCTTATTTCTATAGATGCAAACAATGCAAGAATTCATTTTTCTAATAACATAAAGGAGAATCCTTCAAAAGCACCTCAAATATGCATGATTTTAAGAAAACATTTGCAAGGTGCTAAGCTATTATCTATTTCTCAATATGGACTTGATAGAGTTATAACATTTAAATTTGAAAATATAAACGAACTTGGCGATTTAGTTCAAAAATCACTAATTGTTGAACTTATGGGAAAATACAGTAATGTAATATTAGTAGATGACAAAGAAAAAATTATTGATTCAATGCGACATGTTGATATTACTATGAGTTCTATACGTGAGGTATTACCTAACAAAAATTATATTTTACCAACCACACTTGGAAAGAAAAATTTTGCCCAATTATCTTTTGATGAATTTTCGGAAACTCTAATTAATTCTGATTCTCTAGATTTGCCTAGTGCAATTTCAAATAATCTTATTGGATTTAGCAAATCATTTGTTAATTCATTTTTAAAGGAATTGCAACTATCAACTCCTGATGTAACCAAAGAAAATTTGAAGATAATTTACGATAAATTAATTGACATTTTTAAGACTATGGAGAATGCATCATTCAATTTCAAAATGACAGAAAACGAAAAAGATTATCACCTAGATATTAATAATATTTGCAAAGAAAACTTAGCTTTATCAATGTTTTTAGATGAATACTATTCTAAAAAAGAAAGTGTGTCTCTAATAAAAAATGCGAAAATGAATATTGAACATGATGTTAAGTCACACATTTCTAAATTGAGTAAAAAATTAGCAAATGTTAATGAAATTTTATTAGATAGTGAAAACTTAGAAAAATATAAACAGTTTGGTGAGTTATTAAATTGCAATATGCATAATTTAAGTATTGGAATGGATAAAATAGAAGTAATTAATTTTTATGACAATAATAATTTAATTACTATTCCCCTACAAAAAAATCTTACTCCATCAAGAAATGCTCAAAACTATTTTAAAAAATATAATAAATTAAAGAATTCAATCGTTCATGCGACTGCTTACAAAAAAGAATTCGAAACAGATATCGATTATTTAAACTCTGTTGTATGTGAATTAGAACTTGCTGAATCACTAAAAGAAATTGATGAAATTCGTGAAGAATTAGTAAGTTGTGGATATATTAAAAAAGCGTATAAATCAAATAAAAAGCGTGACGACTTGCCTTCAGAACCAATAAAATATGAATACAACGGCATTACAATTCTTGTTGGAAGAAACAACGTTCAAAATGATAGACTTACATTTAAAATTGCCAAAAAGACAGATATGTGGCTACACACAAAAAAGATTCATGGTAGCCATGTAATAATAAAAAGTGATAATGTTCCAGATGACGTACTGCTTTATGCTGCCAAACTCGCTGTTATGCACAGTGCCGGAAAGAATTCATCTAAAGTAGAAGTAGACTATACACAAGTAAAATTCGTCCATAAAGAAGCTGGTGCCAAACCAGGAATGGTTGTTTACACAGACTATCACACTGTAATAGTTTAAAAAGCAAATCACTACTAGAATTTTGTCTTTTAATGTAAAAAGTCCATCCAATGCTGAAATATATAGCATTGAGTGGACTTTTTATTTACTCGATACCTTCACACGTGCTTAATAAATTATTTTTTCTTTATCTATGCACACATTTTCAAATTGGGTTTAAAGTTCTTTTTCGAATATGTTTTTATTAAAATCTTTTTGTCTTTTACTAATTTCAAATTTTCGTTAATTTCAATAGCCTCAATAATTTTGTATTTCTTTTCTGCTAATTCTTTAAAATTGCTTATATCCCTAGTACTTACGACTTCTAATTTTGTTCTTTTCCATGGAATATTTATTTTTATTTCAATCGGTTTTACTTTAATTATTTTCGCATATGCATCTGCTCTTTTTCTAATTCTTATTTCATCTTCACTTTCATATTCAGTCTCATTTAAAGCATCCTTGTAATACTCCCAAAACGCCTTGCTTTCGTTATCTAATGCCCATAATCCAGCACCCAACAAATTATATTTATTTATAAGCTTTAATTTTGCCTTTATGCTATTTTCATTTTCATACCATATGTTGTATATACCGGTCTCTAAATATCTACCATTCACAAATGCATTTGTACGTATTTCATCAATCTCAACCTTTAGCTTTGGCGTCATTGTTTGAGTATCAAATTCCGGAACATTCCTATACTTTTTAATTATATTTTCAACACAACCGATTACTATGGCCTCTCCGCCATATTCTTCTCCATCTTTCCAAAACCTGCCGTACAATGGTATTCCAAGTACTAATTTGTCTTTAGAAACATTTTCAAGGACTACTTTTATTGATTTTTCAACAAAGTCGATACTCGCTACAGGTCCAGGACTTCCACCTTGGCAATGTTCATCATACGCCATCAAAATTAAATAATCTGTGCATTGAGCCAATTTCTCGTAGTCATATGCAGCAACCCATGTAGTTTCAAGTTTTTCTGGATTAGCCGCAACAGCAATTGATAACGTCTTATCACTTGGAAGTGCTTCTCTAAGTAGTTCCATAAATGTTGTCAATTTATTTCTATAACCGCTTGTTAAATTTTCAAGATCTATATTTATTCCGTCTAAATCATATTCGTTTACGGCATTTACAATATCCTCAACTAATTTTTCTGGTTTATCCAATGCTTTTTTCGCCTTTTTTCTTTCCCAATGGTTACTTAAAAAAGGTGTTACTTTTATGTTTTTCTCATGCATTTCTGCTATAAATTCTTTATTCATCAAGCTATTTACAACAAGTCTTCCGTTTGAATCTAAATCAAAACTAGTTGGTGAAACTACGTTTACCGACTCTTTAGTATTCTCAACTATCTGTGAGTGAGTTATTGAAGAATTATATATGTATCCAATACTTAGACGCTCTTTAGCTAATGTTGACGTCGGAATAGCTATTATAATTAAGCTTGCTATTAACATTGCTTTCTTCATATACTCACCCTCTTCCTTTGTTATCATATATAAATATTCTAACATCATACGCAACGCTTTTCAATGGATAAAAGCCTTGTAACCCTTGTGGCTCTTATATCCGTACAAAAGAAAATTTTAAAAAGAAAAAGGAATGATTAATGTTACTAATCATTCCTTTTTGAATTTTACCGTTCGTTCTTACGGGTTAGTATTGCCATGATAATTGCTACAACTATTGAAATTATCATGCAAGACACAATTGTCCGCCAATCCGTAGCAATTCCGAAAGCTTTTGAAGCACTTGCAACAATTGCCTTAATTGCCTCCAAAACCTCGTAAGCTATGAAAACCGTAAGAACTGTCCCTGCCCATAATGCAAGAAAATTCCATAAATGTTTCATTATGAACTCCTTATATAATTTTTTTATCGCAAGAATATATTAACATAATTATTTCAAAATGTCAACTTCATTCCTATTTGTACATATTTTTTAATAAAACTGCAATTTCAGCTCTCGTAATACTATTTTTAGGTCTAAAAGTACCATTTTCATAGCCATTTATTATGCCTCTTTGAGCTAGTTTCATTATATATTGATATGACCAATCATTTTCTGACACATCTGAAAAACCGTTCAACCGTAGTGCTTGCACCATTTTCTTCAATTAACATGCTTAGTATTTTAGCAACCTCTTCCCTTGTTATGCTTTCGTCCGGCCTAAAGCTTTTATCTGCATATCCTTCTATTATTCCGGTTTTTGTAAGCACGTTTATTTCGTTTTTGGCCCAATGTCTATTTACATCATAATAAAGCGTATCGTTTGTGTGCGTAGTGTCTAGCTCTAGTATTCTTGTAATAATCACTGCAAATTCTGACCTAGTTAATTTTTCATTAGGTCTATAATATTCACTTGTTTTACCATTAACCCATCCTTTTTTCTTTACAAATTCTATTGCACTCTTCGCCCATTCTACTTCATTTATATCTAAAAATTCTTCTTGCCCACTACCTAAATACTTCGCATAATCGCTCCACACATCACTAGTTTCTTGCCCCAAACTCCAACAGCCTATACCTTTCAAGTTATATTTTTTTATAAGTTTTATTTTTTCTTGAATACTTTTAGAATTTTCAAAATAAAATGTATATGTTCCTTCATACAGAGTTCTTCCATTTATAGAAGGCTTTAAATCTCCTGCTCTAATTTTTATAATCGCACGTGCCGTAGCAGTTTCTTCATCATATGAAACTTCTGCGTTATACTCATTAATAAGACTTTGTATTTTATTTAATGTTACACCATATCCTCCAGACGAGCTACCATTCTTCCAATATCGACCGTAGAATGGCAATCCTACAACAATTTTTTCGGCAGAAACTCTTTGTAATGCATATTTAATCGAATTTTCTATAAAACTTTTACTAGCTACTGAGCCTTCTGTTCCACCTTCATAATGTTCATCATATGCCATAATCATTAAATAATCTGCATATTGGGCTAGTTTTTCATAATCATATGACCCTTGCCAACCATTTTTATAATTATTGGGATTAGCTGCAACCGCTACAGAAACGGTCTTTTCTTCTGGCAATTTACTACGTAATAATCTAACTAATTCAATATAATTCTCCTTATCTTTTTCTGTCACATTTTCAATATCTATATTTATTCCATCCAAGTTATATTGATTAATTACATAAACTAAATCATTTACAAGTTGTTCGCTATTGCTAAGAGCAGCTCTTCCCTTATTTCTGTCCCAATGATTACTTAAAAAAGGAGTTACTTTAATTGATTTACTATGCATTTCTTTTATTAATGTTTTGTCAACATAGTTAAGTGACAAATTTCCGCTATCATCCAAATCAAAATAGCTCGGTGATACAACATTTACAGCATTATCATTTCTATTTACTAGAGAAATATAATCATAATTTCCATAAAGGTATACCATACTAATCTTATTAGCATTGCTAATTTTCAAATTGCCAATTAATATCATCAGCAAAATAAGTATAATTACAAATTTAATTCTTAATTTATTATCCACTATTGTTTCCTCCTTATGTAATCTTCTACTTTCATTTTAAAATCACATAATTCCATAAACAATGCAAAAATTTTTCCTATTTTTGCAGATTCTTGCAATAATTGATTGAATGATTAGATTAAAAAATATTTTTAACCATATGCAAAACGGAGGTCTATAACCCCCGTTTAATTTTCTATACCACCTTGCAAATTATATACGTTTGCATATCCTAATCTTTCAAGCATGTCAGTTGCCGCAACGCTCCTTATGCCTTTTAAACAATAAACAACAATTAATTCATTTCTATCTGGTAAATAATAATCTGCATAATTATTTATTTGCTCGACAGGAATATTTATACTACCTTGCAAGTGCTTTCTATAATAATCTTCTTCTAACTGAGTATCTATGAGCTTTGCATTATAATTTACAACTAAGTTAATAGCTTGGTCATATGATACATTTTTCATAAGCACCACTCCATACTCATATTGTATGCACCTATGATAAATATGTGCCAAGCCTATTCTTCAATTATTTTAAACATTTCCGATGCTTCTTCTTTTTTTATTATTTCATCTACTCTTGTTATCTCAAATTTTACTATCTTCTCCCCAAATTTTATTTCAACTATATCTCCACATTTTACATTTGATGAAGCTTTTGCAATTCTTCCATTTATCGTTACTCTTCCCGAATCACATGCTTCATTAGCTACCGTCCTTCTCTTTATAACTCTGCTAACTTTTAAGAACTTGTCTAATCTCATACTTTTGTTATTCCCTCCGATATATTAATTTAAAAAAATGGACTGCCAAAAGGCAATCCATAATTAAACTATTTCTTATTTACTAAATCTTTTAATGGCTTACCAGCTTTGAATACTGGAGCTTTAGAAGCAGGTATTTTAATTTCCTCTTTAGTTTGAGGGTTTCTACCTTTTCTTGGAGCTCTTTTTCTAACTTCGAAAGAACCAAATCCAACTAATTGAACTTTGTCACCTTTCTTTAAAGCTGTTTCAACAGCGTTAATAAATGCATTTAAAGCAGCTTCTGCTGATTTTTTAGAAATATCTGCATCTTCTGCAATTTTAGCAACTAAATCAAGTTTGTTCATTATAATACTACCTCCTAATTAAATTTTGTTTTGATATAGCCTTTACATCTATATTCCTATATTTATATTTCGCCATTTCTTTTAATAATCCTGCTTTTTTTCTGCTATTTTTCAACTTTTTTTATAAAAAATGTTGATTTTTCAACGTTTTATTCAATTATGTTTACTTTGTTTCTGTTGTATGATACTTTACAAGCTTTAGTTTTTCTAAAAATCTATATATTTTATCACCATATGGCAACATATGATAATCATCTCTATCAAAAACACCAAATAAGATTACTCCAAAGAAATAAACTATTATCGCCATTATTATTGCCATCAATGTAGCAAGTGATGTACGATTTATTATCATTAAAACACCTTTGTATGTTAGCATAGCCATAATTCCCATTATTAATGTTACTGTTAAAGGCTTTAAAATGCCTTGTTTATAATCCATATTTAATTTCAAACTTCTATGCAAAAATACTATGTTTATTATCATTGCAACAAGTGAACACACAATAGAACCTATTGCAGCTCCATTAACTCCTATTGCCGGAATCAATAATACATTTACAACTACTTTTGCCAAAGCTCCAATCGCAAGTCCCATCGCTGGCACCATTACTTTTCCAAGACCTTGCAATGCTCCACTCAACGTTTGATTCATAAGTGTAAATATTACTACTAAAGAACTTAATTTTAGTAACATTGGTGCTTCAACTGCAACTGCATTTGGGAATAATAATGTTAATATTGGTTCCGCCAAAACTGCCATCCCTACTGCACATGGTAACGCAATTAATAACGTAGTTCTAATCGAAAATGCAATTCTTCTTCTTGCTGTTTTCTCATCATTCTTTGCCATAGCTTCTGATATAGTTGGTACTAAAGCTGTTGAAAACGCTATGTTTAATGCTGTAGGCAAACCTATTAGCATATCTATTTTTCCTGATAATATTCCATACAATCTTGTTGCTTCAGCTGTTATCATTTCAGTAGTTCCAAACATTTGACTTGTAAGTCTTTTTTTTAAGCCACCTATTACTGTGAATGTATCAATATTTCTATTAATAGCTGAAATTATTGATGCTAATGATATTGGTATTGAAAATTTTAATATTGTTTTTATTATATCTTTTTTTGCATGTTTTTCGTAAGTTCCAGTTGCTTCATTTATATCCTTCCAAATTTCTTTTTTTCTCTTATTATAAAATTTGAACAGATATATGAAACTACAAAATGCTGCAAGTGTTGATGCAAAGTTTGCTGCAACTGCCATTGCTTCTGTAACATTTGCTTCTGATACATTTAGCATTCTTGATATCACATTAGGATTTGTACTTGCCAAAAATCTTATTAGAAGAACAAGAATTATTGTAAAAGCACTTTTAAAAAATTGTTCTAATATCTGTGAATTAGATGTTGCTTTCATGTTATACATTCCATTAAAGTAACCTCTTATAACAGCCGCTATGGCAACAAAAAATATTGCTGGCGATAGTGCTTTCATAACTCCTGTTACAGCCGGATTTCCAATCCATTTAGTTGCTATAAGCTCTGCTCCAAAAAATAGGAACAACGCACCAGTTAGTCCAATGGCACCAAATAACATTAATGCAACTTTAAATATATCATGTGCCTCTTTATTTTTTCCTAATGCAATACGCTCAGAAACTAGTTTTGCAATCGCACTCGGCACACCAATTGATGCAAACGCTAAAAGTAATGTGTATATCTGATATCCTGCACCATATAAGCCATTTCCTTCATCACCAAATCCATCTACATTTGTAATTACAAGTCTATACAAAAGTCCCAACACTTTTACTATTATCTGTGCAAAAAGGATTGTCATTACACCTTCCATAAAAGTTTGTTTTTTATTTACTTTTTTCTCCATATGTATTTTCTCCATTATATATAATATTATTTTTACTATATAAATTATAGTGTTTCAATCTTAAAATATCAAGGTGTTTTACAAACAATGCACAATTATAAACATTGTTTAATGCGTATTCATCTCCATACATATTTTAATAGAAATTGCTATTACATACAAAAATGGAGAAGTTCTACTCCTCCATTTGTTTCCCTAAAAAGCCAGCCGCTGATTGAACTACTTTCATTTCAACTTCATTCATTTTTGCACTTGGTTCAGTTGAAAGTAGCATTACAGTTCCTATTGTATCGCCTTCTGCTATTATTGGATATATAACTTGCGATGTGTACTTTTCATTTTCAACATCAGTTAATAAAACTGGCATATGCTTTTCATCTTTATTTTTTGATGCCCAAACCATTTTATCTTCCATCAGCTTTTCTAATTCTGTACTTACGCTTTTTTCTAAATATTCTTTTTTAGGTGCTCCTGAAACAGCTATTATTGTATCTTTATCACTTATGCATGCAATATGACCAGTAGCCTTCGCAAGAGCCTCTGTATATTGAGTGGCGAATTCGCTAAGTTCACCTATTGGAGAATATTTCTTCAAGATTATTTCTCCCTCTTTATCGGTAAAAATTTCTAGCGGATCTCCTTCTCTAATTCTAAGTGTTTTTCTTATTTCTTTTGGAATTACGATTCTTCCTAAATCATCAATTCTTCTGACAACTCCAGTTGCTTTCAAATTTCTCCCTCCTTTTTTAACTTCCTGCTCTTATTATTGTGCTTTCTGTCAAAAAATATACATTATGGGAGAAATTTATTCATTTTATGCACTCTCTTCTTCTACAACCTTTTTTCTTCCTCTTCTAGCCTTTGGCTTTGGCCTTATAAGAATCATATCTAATGTTTTAATAAAGTCTTGCATTAATATAACCTTTATTGTTGGCACTTTTCCTCTTATATATTCTTCCATTGTTTGTTTTAATAATCTTATATTTCTTTCTTCATTTTCTATGTCTTTTACTTTTTCATATCTTGCCGTTATCAAATCTTTTAATAGAACAACATCTTCATTTTCTAATAGCAATATTCTTTCAAACAAGGTGTTCATATTATAGTACTTCATTATAGGAACATCTAAATGTTCTTCGGCGAATATATCTGATAATTTATCCATCTTGTCTGGAATCATTTCAAACATTTCCTTTGAAATTTCAATATATTCTTTCTCTTTCGTTTGAAGATTCAAGTTGTTAAAATGTTCTAACATGTATGTTATATTGTCATCCATATCAATCAAATTAGTGCCAGACATGTACGCATCAATATCTTTACAATATTTAGACGTAGCCGCTGCAAGATTCATTCCATTTACAAATGTCAATTTTAAATATTCTGAATCTATATCTATTAAATTCTTTTGAATAAA
>CAUGFN010000015.1:0-34779 GCA_959598745.1 uncultured Eubacteriales bacterium | reverse complement strand
AATGAAGGGAGAATTGTAGATAATTTAGATTCTCTAAAGGAGACAATTGCAAATGTCAGAAAAGCAGAAAATGAATTTGCAAAATTCTCACAAGAAAAAGTAGATGATATTTTTAAAGCTGCAGCAATTGCTGCAAATAGTGTAAGAATACCACTTGCAAAAATGGCAGTAGAAGAAACAGGAATGGGAGTGGTAGAGGACAAAATTATAAAAAATCATTATGCAGCAGAGTATATTTACAACAAATATAGAAACGAAAAAACATGTGGAGTTGTAGAAGATGATCCTATTTATGGAGTGAAAAAAGTATTAGAGCCAGTAGGAATATTAGGAGCAGTAATTCCAACTACAAACCCAACATCAACAACAATATTTAAAACACTTATAGCATTAAAAACAAGAAATGGAATTATAATCAGCCCACATCCAAGAGCTAAAAAATCTACAATAGCCGCAGCTAAGGTTGTGCTTGAAGCAGCCGTTAAGGCTGGTGCCCCTGAAGGAATAATTGCATGGATAGATGTTCCATCACTAGATTTAACAACTCATTTAATGCAATCAGTAGATTTAATACTTGCAACTGGTGGACCAGGTATGGTTAAATCAGCATATTCAAGCGGAAAACCAGCACTTGGTGTTGGAGCTGGTAACACACCTGCAGTAATCGATGATTCTGCAAATTTAATACTTGCTGTAAACTCAATAATCCATTCAAAAACATTTGATAATGGAATGATTTGTGCATCAGAGCAATCAGTAATCGTTTTAGATAGTGTATATGATAACGTAAGAGAAGAGTTTATAAAGAGAGGTTGCTACTTCTTAACACCAGAAGAAACAGAAAAAGTTAGAAAAACAATAATAATAAATGGAGCATTAAATGCTAAAATAGTTGGTCAAAAAGCTGCAACAATAGCAAGCTTAGCAGGAGTTGAAGTACCAGCTACAACAAAAATACTAATAGGCGAAGTTGAAAGTGTAGATTTATCAGAAGAATTTGCACATGAAAAACTATCGCCAGTACTAGCAATGTACAGAGCAAAAGACTTTGATGATGCAATAAGCAAAGCAACAAGACTAGTTGAAGATGGAGGTATAGGTCATACATCATCTTTATATGTAGATACTTTAACAGGAAAAGATAAGATAGAAAAATTCTATAGTACAATGAAAACATGTAGAGTTTTAATAAACACCCCATCATCTCAAGGTGGTATTGGAGATTTATATAACTTTAAATTAACTCCGTCACTTACACTTGGTTGTGGTTCTTGGGGAGGAAACTCAGTATCAGAAAATGTAGGAGTAAAACATCTAGTAAATATAAAAACAGTTGCTGAAAGGAGAGAAAATATGCTTTGGTTTAGAGCACCTGAAAAGGTATATATAAAAAGAGGTTGCTTACCTGTAGCTTTAGAAGAATTAAAAAATGTAATGGGTAAGAAAAAAGTATTCATAGTAACAGATAGTTTCTTATTTGAAAACGGATATACAAAATGTATAACAGATAAATTAAACGAAATGGGAATAGAGCATACAACATTTTCAAATGTTGCACCAGACCCAACACTTGCATGTGCAATAGAGGGAACAAGAGCAATGAACGAATTTAAACCAGATTGCATTATAGCAGTTGGCGGTGGTAGTGCAATGGACGCTGGTAAAATAATGTGGGTTATGTATGAACATCCAGAAGTAGACTTTATGGATATGGCAATGAGATTTATGGATATAAGAAAGAGGGTATACACATTTCCTAAAATGGGGGAAAAAGCATATTTTATAGCAGTTCCAACATCAGCAGGAACAGGTTCGGAAGTTACACCTTTTGCAGTTATAACAGATGAAAAGTCTGGAATAAAATATCCACTTGCAGATTATGAACTAATGCCAAAGATGGCAATAGTAGATGCAAACATGATGATGAACGCACCAAAAGGCTTAACATCAGCATCAGGAATTGATGCTGTAACACACTGTTTAGAAGCTTATGCTTCAATGATGGCAACAGAATATACAGATGGTCTTGCAATAGAATCATTAAAAAATATATTTAAATATCTTCCAAGAGCATATGAAAATGGAGCAAACGATCCAGAGGCTAGAGAGAAAATGGCAAATGCAGCTACAATGGCTGGTATGGCATTCGCAAATGCATTCTTAGGAGTATGCCACTCAATGGCACATAAGCTAGGAGCATTTCATCACATTGCACACGGTATAGCAAATGCATTAATGATAGAAGAAGTATTAAGATTCAATAGTGCAGAAGTTCCAACAAAGATGGGAACATTCCCTCAATATGATCACCCACACACATTAAGAAGATATGCAGAAGTTGCTGAGGCGTTAAACTTAGGTGGAAACACAGATGAGGAAAAATTAGAAAACTTAATAAAGGCAATAAACGAATTAAAAGACAAAATCGGAATTAAGAAAACAATTAGAGATTATGGCATAGATGAGCAAAACTTCTTAGATAGATTAGATGAAATGACAGAGCAAGCATTTGATGACCAATGCACAGGTTCAAATCCAAGATATCCACTAATGGAAGAAATAAAAGAAATGTATCTAAAAGCATATTACGGAGGTGAAAGATAATGGAATATATTCTAAACAACCCAATAGCTGAAAGAGAAACAAAAACTGTATATAAAGATGATGGAAAAACAATAAAACTATTTGTAGAAAATTATTCAAAAGCAAATATATTAAATGAGGCTCTAAACCATGCGAGAGTTGAAGAGGGAACAGACTTGAATTTGCCAAAACTAATAGAAGTAGGTAAAATAGGTGAAAGATGGGCAATTGTAATGGAGCATATCGAAGGAACTCCATTAAATCAATTGATGGAAGAGCATCCAGAAAAAGAAGATGAATATTTAAATATGTTTGTTGATATTCAATTAAATATACAATCACATACAGTTCCATTGCTAGGAAGAATAAAAGACAAATTCAGAAGAAAATTAACAGAAACAACTTGCATAGCAGAAAGCACAAAATTTGATTTGCTACAAAGATTAGAAGGAATGGAAAATCACACAAAATTATGCCATGGAGACTTTAATCCAAGTAATATAATAATAAAAGCAGATGGAACAGCATATATCATCGACTGGGCACATGTAACAAGAGGAAGCGAAGCTGCAGATGCTGCAAGAACATTCTTAATCTTCTCAATGGAAGGAAAAGAAAAACTAGCAGAAAAATATATGGATTTGTTCTCAAAGAAGAGCGGATTAAACAAAAAGAATATACAAAGATGGTTGCCAATAGTAGCAGCAACTCAAATGACAAAAGAAAGAAAAGAAGAGCAAGACTTTTTAAGCAGATGGATAGATGTAGTTGACTACGAATAAATATAACAATCATTTTATAAGGAGAAAAAATGAAAATATTAGTAGTTTCAGATATACATGGATCAATGTATTATGCAAGTCAGATACCAGAAATAATGAAAAGAGAAAATGCTGAAAAATTGATTTTGCTTGGTGACTTGTATTATCACGGCCCGAGAAATCCACTTCCAAAAGATTATAATCCAATGGAAGTATCAAAATTATTAAATAGCATGAAAGAAAAAATACTTTGCACAAAAGGCAATTGCGATGCAGAAGTAGATGAGATGATATCAGAATTTAAAATGCAACAAAACATTGAGCTAACAATTGGTGGTAGAAAATATTTCTTTACGCATGGTCACAAATATAATATAGATAATATTCCAGAAAATATTGATGTATTAGTATACGGACATTATCACACTGGATTTATAAAAGAAAAAGACGGAATAATATGCGTAAATAGTGGCTCGATATCATTACCAAAAGAAAACACAGCACATAGCTATTTAGTAATAGATGAAAGCAAAATAGAATTAAAAGATATAGATGGCAAAGTTATAAGCGAGAAAGAAGTTAGATAGGGTAAAAGATAAATGTTGGAGTGTAATATATGTAAGGATATAACACTCCAATATTTTTGACTAAAATTATACTTTTATAATAGATATAATAAAGATACAAAATTTATTAATGTTCGCTTGTAACAATCGTAAAACATGTTATACTTTTTACATAGTGATGTTTGAAAGAGGTATAATATTTATGTATAAGCAAAGCAAGCCAATGTTGAATTTAAATGAACAAATCAATCATTTAAAAAATAAGGGTATTAAATTTGAACTAATTTCTGAGGTAGATGCCAAAAATTATTTGAAAGAAAACAGTAATTATTTTAAGTTGACTTCATATAGAAAAAATTTTTTTAAGTATGAAAATGGAGAAAATATTGGAAAATATATCAATTTGGATTTTAAAATGTTAATAGATATTGCTATAATTGATATGAGACTTAGAAAAGTATTACTTAGCATTATTCTAGATTTAGAGCATTATATAAAAATGAAAATATTGAATATAATAGAGAATTCTACTAAAGATGGCTATACTGAAGTTGATGAGTACATAACTAGTTTGAAAAACAGCGATGAATACAATAAACTAGAAATAGAAATTTCCAAATGTATTCATAGTGCTTATTGTGGAGAAATAACTCAAAAATATAATAAAGAATATCCTATTTGGGTTTTTATTGAAATAATTCCATTTGGTAGACTTATAAATTTTTACATGTTTCTTGCAAAGAAAATACAAGATAAGAAAATGATTGATGAAGCGTATTTATTGAAAAATGTAAGAGAATTAAGAAATGCTTGTGCTCATAACAATTGTATACTTAATGACTTACATACTGGAACAGCTGTATACAAGACAAATTATAGCATTTTAAGAGAACTATCTACTATAAGTATTTCTAGAGAAAGAATATCCAAAAGAATGAGTAATATAAGAATTCAGCAGATTGTGACATTACTTTATTTAGCTAAGAAAATTATTACAAGTAATGGTGTGTTGCAATATCATTCTAAAATGTTAAATGAGCTTGAGGGACGCATAAACCATCATTTGGAATATTATAGCAAAAATCTACTAATACTTGGAAATTTTACTTTCTTGAATAAAATTATTGACTCGTGGTATACTGTGAGTGTATAATATGATTATACAGAAAAAGATATTTTCTTTTGCGGAGTTGTGTTTCATTGAAGCATAACTCTATTTTTCTTTTGAATATGTTGAGAACATACAGAGCTTATTAGTTAGGCATATTATTTTATATAAGATAATATAACATGAGATTGTTTGTGTGTGAAAAAATGAATATAGTTATATTAGTATGGAATTGATTATATAGAGAATAATGAATAGGTATGAAAAATAGGATTCAAAGCTAAAAGCTAGTTTGAATCCTATTTTTTATGTGGTTATTGTTAGCTTATATATTAGTCTAAAAAGTCAAGGTTGTGTTTTTCTAATTCTTGTACGGCTGTGCGAATTCTTTTTTTAGCATCATCGCCAGATGTACTTTTTTGTATATATTGTTTTATTGATTCTCTCTTCTTGCTATCTAATCCGGCATAAAAATCCATTGCAAATTCATTCATGCCAAGTGACATAGCAAGTCCAATCGGCATTTCTTTAAAAAAGTTTGGTTTATCCATAAAATCACCTCAAGAATATTATGTAAGAAAAGTATATTTTTATACGAAATACACTTGACTTTTATTTTAGACATTTGTATAATATAATCAAATTAGACAAATGTCTTAATACAAATCAAATTATAAAAGTAGCTTAAGTTATAGTATGCTTTATAAAAACAAATAACAGTTAAAACTAATCTATAAAAGAAATCTAAAACAGTTGTCAAAAAATGTAGCGGAGCACAGTGTGCTCCATAAAAACTAATTGCTAGCAGTACACTAAAATAAAGTTGGTATAATTAGTAAACACAACCAAAAATAAAAGGAGGTATTATATGAAAGATAATAGTAAGCTACCTGAGGCGGAACTTGAAATTATGATGGTTATATGGAATGCTAATGCAACGGTTACATCAGATTATATAATGGATAATCTTGATAAAACTTGGGTGAAACCGACTCTTCTTAACTTATTAAATAGGCTTGTTGCTAGAGGATTTGTTAGTTGCGAAAAAGTTGGCAAATTAAATTACTATACATCACTTGTTAAAAAAGAAGATTACTTAAGAAAAGAAAGTAAAAATTTTTTGAAGCAAATGCATCAAAATTCTATTTCGAGTTTGCTTGCATCTTTATATGGCGGTAAAAAGCTTTCTAAAAAAGATATTGAAGAATTAAGCAAATTTATTGAGGAGGCAAAATAAGTGTTTAGAACTTTTTTAGAAATATCGCTTGCAATGTCAATTGTAATACTTTTTATAATTGTTATATCAAAGTTTTTAGATAACAAATATAAAATAAAATGGAGATATTTTATTTGGTTTCTTATAACAATAAGGCTTTTAGTACCGATAAATTATATAGCAAATAAACCTGCAATAAGCATAGATGAACCCAAGACAGAAATTGAAATTACTGTTCCGATATTAGATAAAAATATCGAAAGTACATCTTCTAAAATAGAACAAGTTACAAATGAAGATAATACTGAAATTTCTGTGCCAGTTAAGAATAAGGTGGTAAGTCTTTCAAAAGTATTAGAAATAATTTGGAAGGCAGGAATAGCCCTATCTGTATTATTTTATCTGATTAATTACATTGTGTTTAATGTTAAAATCAAAAAGCATTTAAAAATATTAGATTCAAAATTATTTGAAAAAGTAAAAAATGAAATGAAAATTAAGAGAAAGATAGAAGTATATAGATGTGATCTTATTGCTTCACCTATGTGCATTGGTTTTATCAAACCTAAGATTATAATGCCTTATATTGAATATACAAACGATGAACTAGAGCTTATATTCAAACATGAGCTTACTCATCTAAAACGTTTTGATATATGGTATAAACTTTTGTTAGTTGCATCAAATACAGTGCACTGGTTTAATCCCTTTGTTTATATAATGAGGAAACTTGCAAATAGAGATATCGAATACACATGTGATGATATTGTAACTAGAAATTTAAGTTTAAGCCAAAGAAAAGAATATTCAAGAGTAATTTTAAAAACGATGGAAAGAGGGGGAATGTAGATGAAAAAGTATATTAAAGCACCGATACTTTCAACAGCTTTTTCAGAAAGTGAAAAGAGTGCAAAAAACAGATTTAAAAACATATTAAGTGAAAAAGGAAAAGTAGGAGTTATAGTAGTTGTGATACTTGCTATATTGGTAGTTATAGCAGCAACTTTTGTATCAATAAAAAATAAACCACAAGAAAATGTAACGCCTACTGTATCAAGCGGAGACATTAGAAAAGATGATACAAGTGAAAAACAACTAGCAGTCATTTTAGACAATATTTCTAAATGGAGTTTAACCAAAGAGCTTGAACAATATGATACATATGGTTATGCTATAACAGATTTAGATAGAAATGGTAGACTTGAAATAATTACTTCCCACTGTGATGGTGCAGGAATGTATTCTTACAATAAGTATTATGAGGTAAATGAAAGCTTAGACGGCATAAATGAGCTTACAACAAACCTAAAAGATGAAGATATACAAACATATATAATGGATGCAACTGTTAAAGTATTTTATGATGCTATAAAAAATGAATATCATTATGTTTTTACAAATGTTAATAGAAATGGTGCAGCAGAATATAATGAAGCAAAATATGGAGTTGTACTAAAAGACGGAAAGATTACGCAAAAACTTCTTGCTAGCAAAGATATAATTTATAAAAACGGTGGAGAGGATATAGACATAATAATAAAAAATGCCGATGGTGAAGAGTTAACAGATGAGTCATATGAAAGATATGAGTATATACACTTTAAAGATTATGAATATAGTTTAGCAAGTATTGAATGGGTAATGAATGGAGACGGTACGAAGAGCGAATTAGAAAAATCTTATAACAATTTTAAGTTAGGTGCACCAAAAGTAGAAAATGATTTAAATGATGAATTTGCATTAACGGATAATGATGGAAACAAAATTCAATTAAACGATAGCATAAAAACAGTAAAAGAAGGGTTAATATCATCAAAATATAATAGTTCAGACGGCTTTCATGTGAGAGAGTACTCATATGCTAATTTATATATAAGAGCCTTGCTTGCTTCGTATGTAGATGACTATTACATAATGCAAATAGAAACAACATCACCAAAATACAAAACAAAAAGAGGGATAAGCGTTGGAGATACATTAGAAAAATTAAAAGAAGCATATCCTGAAAATTTAACAAGAGTACCAACAGATACAAAAGAAATCATATGGTGCTATCCATATTCTGATTTTATATCAATAACATTTAATATAACGGATGGGGTTATAAGCAAAATAATAATTGAAAATAAACCATGCTAGAAAATAAAAATACAGATAATTAAGAGCTAAACATACATGTTTTATTATATGTAGTCTGGCTCTTAATATTTTCAAAACCAACAAATGTACTTGTATCCTCAATTGAAAAAGTAGTATAATTAACTTTATGGAGGGATTGTTATGAATAATAAAAAAGGAAATGCAGTGGCCATAGTTATTGTGGTTCTTGCAATTATAGTATGTGTAGTAGGCACAATTTTTTATTTGAAGAAAGATAAAGAAAATATAGAAACAGGTGGTGGAGACATAGTAAAGGTTGATCCAATCGAAAAACAATTATCACTTATAAAAGATAATGTTTCTATGTGGAAAGATAGTGATGGCTATGAGAGATTCCAATATGCTGTTACAGATTTAGACCACAATGGAAGATTAGAGATTATAGCTGCAAGCTGCCAAGGCACAGGACTTTACACATATAGTAATTATTATGAAGTAAATGAAACAATGGACGCATTAAATAAAGTTACTACAAATTATGAAGAGGGAGATTCAGAACCTGATATTATTGTAGATAGAGCAAAAGTTTATTATGATGCTAAGAATAATGAGTATCATTATATCTTTACAGATTTGTGCAAGAATGGTGCGGCTGAATATTACGAAAGTGTTAATGATGTTGTTTTGAAAGAAGGAAAATTAACTCGCAGTGTTTTAGCGACTAAAGCAACAATTTATGAAAATGAAAAAGCAACTATTACATGCAAAGATAGCAATGAAAATTCTATAACAGAAGAAGAGTATGAAAATGTTGCTGAAAAAACTTTTGAAAATCTTAGCTCAAAAACAATTAGTTTAAGTTGGATAGAGGGTGATGATGAGACCTTTAATACAAACCTTGATAAATTATTAAAAGACTCATATGCAAATTTTGGATTAGAAGTAAAAGAAAATACTGATGCAAAAGCTAGAAGATTAGCATATAAAAAAGTTATGCAAGGCATTCTTGAAAATAAAACATGGCCTGATGGAACTAAACTAGCTACAGATGATATATACGACTTTTCTGAAAACCTTTTTGCAATAGCAGATTTTGATAATGATGGAAAAGAAGAATTACTAGTAAATTATTCTTCGACATTTATGGCAGGAATGATAGGTGTAATGTACGATTATGATAGTGAAACAGACCAAGTAGTAAAGGAATTATCAGATGTTTTCCCAACACTTGATATATACGATAATGGTGTTATAAAAGTTAGTGCTTCACACAACCAAGGACTTGCAGGTGACAAACTATGGCCATATGAAGTATATAAATATGACACAAGTACAGACACATATAAATATTTCGCAATGGTAGATGCATGGGATAAATCATTATCTGAAAAAGATTATGAAGGAAATACATTCCCAGATGATGTAGATACAGATAAAATAGGCGTTGTATACTATGTAACAGAGGGCGAGAATGTAGAGAAAAAAGCAATTAGCCAAAAAGACTACGAGAAGTGGGAGAAAGAGCTAATAGGCGGTGCAAATAAATTAGAAATAGATTATAAGAAATTTACTAAAGAAAATGTAGATAGCATATAAATTTTATTTAAAATAAGTTAAAAAAGTCATCTTTGTTTTGCAAGAGGTACTGATGAATAAGTGCTTCTTGATAAAATGAAGATGGCTATTTTTGTATTACTATTAAATCTTATATATTTTATCTTCGCAAAAAGTTTTCATTTTTAGATCTCAAACAGCTTCACTAAGCACTATGGATGTTCTTTAGCATGAGCAAGACAAAAAACTACAAAAGACAAGACTTTATGCTAAGAACATCACATATTGCTAAGTGAAGAACTCGCCTTAAAAATGAAACTCTTTTTACTCGAACATATATAAGATTTAATAGTGATTTTTAAATAAATATTGACATTTTTTTATAGCTGTATATACTGTATATGTACAGTAAAGAAGGCGTGAAATGAATATTATAATAAGTAATTCGAGTGATAAGCCAATATATGAGCAAATAAAGGACCAAATAAAAAATAAAATTGTCTCGAATGAACTTGCGACGGGGGAGCTTTTGCCATCTATTAGAAGTTTGGCAAAGGATTTAAGAATAAGTGTAATTACAACAAAAAATGCATACGATGAATTAGAAAAAGAGGGCTATGTTGAAACTGTGCCAGGAAAAGGCACTTATGTTGCACACAAAAATGTTGAACTCATTAAAGAAGAACAACTTGCAAAAATACAAGATTTGTTAGATACTGCTGTTCAAATTTCGAAGTTGAGTGGTATTTCTAAAAAAGAGATTAAAACGATGTTAGATATTTTATATTTGGAGGAATGAGTTTATGGAAAATGTTATAGAGATAAAAGAGTTAAGCAAGAAGTATAAAGATTTTGAATTGAAAGATATAAATTTGTCACTTCAAAAAGGCATGATAATGGGTTTTATAGGTGAGAACGGTGCTGGTAAAACAACTACAATTAAAGCGATTTTGAATTTGATAAACCCAACTTCAGGTGAGATTAAGATTTTTGGATTAGATAATAAAAAAGAAGAAGAGAAAATAAAAGAGGATATAGGAGTTGTTCTAGATGATAGCTTTTTATCTGAATATTTGAATGCAGAAGATATAAATAAAATAATGAAAAACATTTATAAAAATTGGGACGAAAAATTATTTTTTGGATACATAGAAAAATTTAAATTGCCTAGAAAACAAATGCCTAAAGAGTTTTCTAGTGGAATGAAAATGAAATTAAAAATAGCAACTGCAATATCTCATAAGCCTAAACTTTTAATATTAGATGAACCAACATCGGGATTAGACCCTGTTGCTAGAAATGAGATTTTAGATATTTTCCAAGAGTTTATAGAAAATGGCGAAAATTCTATATTAGTTTCAAGTCATATAACCTCAGATTTAGAGCATATAGCAGATTATATAACTTTTATAAACGAAGGCAAAATAATATTAAGCAAAGAAAGAGATGAGCTACTAGAAAAGTACGGACTTGCAAAATGTAGCGAAGAAGAATTCAAGACAATAAACCGTAATGATTATATAAAATACAAAAAGAATAGATACGATTACGAAGTACTTGTAGAAGACAAAAATGAGTTTAAAAAGAAATATAATATTTCAATTGTTGATAGACCAAGTCTTGAAGATATAATGCTCATTTATATAAAGGGGGTAAAATAATATGGAAAAAATCAAAGGACTAATAATAAAAGATATTTTACAGCTAAAAACATATAGAAGAACTATAGTTTTATATATTGCACTTTTTATACTTTCATCATTTTCAAGTGAAGGTGCAAGTCAAATGCTACTTGTTTTTATGGTACTTGCTTTCGGAATGTTTGCAATAGCATCATTCAACTACGATGCAAGCTCAAGGGCTGATAAATATATATTGTCACTTCCTTTAACTAAAAAAGAAGTAGTAAAGGCAAAATATATATTTGTAATAATGGCAACACTTTTAGGTGCTTTAATAGGAATAATAATAGATGTGATAATAACATTTGTAACTCAAAAAACGATGTTAGATATTGGAGTTCTTTTAATGACTATCACTACAAGCTTGTTTGGAATAGCACTTGTGCAAGCCGTCCAAATTCCATTCATATATAAATTGCGGACCAGAAAAGGGAAGAATTCTTTCGACAATAGTTTCTGTAATTTTTGTTTCGTTCGCAATTGGAGTTTTTGGTACGCCGAAAATTGTAGATGAACTTAGTGAGACATATAGAGTACTTATACCATTGATAGCTTTTCTGGCAACATTAATCATATATTACATCTCATATAAAATATCATGTATGATATACAATAAAATAGAACAATAGTTTAATAGGACAATATTATTTAAATTACTTAATTAAAAGTGTTTGCAGAAAACATTTGATTTTTAAGTAAAACGATAATAGTGTCCTTATTTATTAAAAATTTTTGTCGATGAATTTATTGTGAAAAATAATTTTAATCTATTGACAAAAAAAATAGAAAAGTATATTATGAATTAGCACTCATAAAAAGAGAGTGCTAATTGTTTTATAATAGGAGGTCTTAAAAATGATAAAACCATTATTGGATAGAGTAGTATTAAAGGCTGTAGAGAATGAAGAAACAACCAAAAGCGGGATTGTTCTTGCACAAACAAGCAAAGAAAAACCACAAATTGCTGAGGTAGTTGCTGTTGGACCTGGTGGAATGGTAGATGGCAAAGAAGTAAAAATGCAACTTGTAGTAGGAGATAAAGTAGTGTATTCAAAATATGCAGGAACAACATTAAAATATAATGATGATGAATACATAATAGTAAAACAAGATGATATATTAGCAATTATTGAAGACTAATTTAGGAGGTGTTTTATATGAGTAAAGAAATTATATATGGTGAGGATGCAAGAAAGGCTTTAGAGAGAGGTGTTAACGCATTAGCAAATACTGTTAAAGTTACACTTGGACCAAAGGGTAGAAATGTAGTATTAGATAAAAAATTTGGAGCACCACTAATTACAAATGATGGTGTTACAATAGCAAAAGAAATAGAGTTAGATGATCCGTTTGAAAATATGGGAGCACAACTTGTAAAAGAAGTATCTACAAAAACAAACGATGTAGCAGGTGATGGTACTACAACTGCTACTGTACTTGCACAAGCAATGATTAGAGAGGGAATAAAAAATGTTGCTGCTGGAGCAAATCCAATGGTAATGAGAAGAGGTATGCAAAAAGCTATTGATACAGCTGTTGAAGCAATAAAGGCAAATAGTACAAAAGTAAACGGAAAAGAAGATATAGCAAAGGTAGCAGCAATATCTGCTAATGATGAAACAATTGGGGGACTAATTGCGGATGCCATGGAAAAGGTTTCAAATGATGGTGTAATTACAATAGAAGAATCAAAAACAATGGGAACAAACTTAACAGTCGTAGAGGGTATGCAATTTGACAAAGGTTATATTTCACCATACATGGTAACAGATACAGATAAGATGGAAGCTGTTATGGAAGATCCATATATCCTAATTACAGATAAAAAGATTACAAACATTCAAGAAATATTGCCAATACTTGAAAAGATAGTTCAACAAGGTAAAAAACTAGTAATAATAGCAGAAGATGTTGAAGGCGACGCACTAACAACATTAGTTTTAAACAAATTAAGAGGCACATTTGGATGTGTTGCGGTAAAGGCTCCAGCATTTGGCGATAGAAGAAAAGAAATGCTACAAGATATTGCAATTTTAACTGGTGGCGAAGTTATAACAGAAGAATTAGGTCTTGAACTAAAAGATGTTGAATTAACTCAATTAGGTAGAGCAAGACAAGTAAAAGTTCAAAAGGATACAACTATAATAGTTGATGGTGCTGGCGATAAAAAAGCTCTTGAAGAAAGAGTACAACATATAAGAAGTGAACTTGAAAGAACAGAGTCAAACTATGATAAAGAAAAATTACAAGAAAGACTTGCTAAATTAGTTGGTGGCGTAGCTGTAATTGAAGTTGGTGCTGCAACAGAAATAGAAATGAAAGAAAAGAAACTAAGAATAGAAGATGCACTTTCTGCAACAAGAGCTGCAGTGGAAGAAGGTATCGTAGCTGGTGGTGGAACAGCATATGTAAATGCAATGCCAGCTGTTGAAAAATTATTAAATAAAACTGAGGGAGATGAAAAGACTGGTGTAAAGACAGTTTTAATGTCTCTAGAAGAACCAGTAAAACAAATTGCATTTAATGCAGGCTTAGAGGGAAGTGTAATATTAGATAAAGTAAGACAAAGTAATGTTGGTATAGGATTTGATGCTTTAAATGAAAAATATGTAGACATGAAGAAAGAGGGAATAATTGACCCAACTAAAGTAACAAGAACAGCTCTTCAAAATGCAGCTAGTGTAGCTTCAATGGTACTTACAACTGAAAGCTTAGTTGCTGATAAAAAAGAAGATAAATGTGGATGCGACCATGGAGCAGCTATGGCAGGCGGAATGGAAGGAATGTACTAATTTTTAATTGATTTATTTCCAAAAATGTGGTAAAATATGATTGCAGTTGGATCTGTTATAACTAGACTAGGAGGTATATTCAAATGTCTATGAAAGAAAATGACAATGAACGGGTGTATTGCTTAGGTAAGGATTGCCCGGACAAGAACTGCAGGTGCTGTAGAGCTTGTGGCCAGATTGGTTCTTTGATGGATGTGACAGATAACTACCGGGAATCGGTGAAAACTGGCTACTATTCATCAACCATTATGCGTGTTGTAGATCCTAAAACTGGAAAAGAAAAGTATTTCTACACACGTCCAAATTAAAAACAAAATTAAAAGAGTTGTACTCCAAATTAGTCTTCACTAATATAGGGGTGCAACCCTTTTATTATTATTTTAGTCATTTAAGTCCATTTTTATGAATTCTGAACTTGTGACATTTCTTTCTTTTCTTTGTGTATCAACTGCTTCTGAAAGTATGTCTCTTACTTTTCTAGGCATTTTTACTGATGAAATATCAAATTCCGGAGAAGACACGTCAACTGAACAGCAGTGAATTGTACCAACACCGAATAATCTTTGAAGTAGACTTTGTTTTAATGTTACGTCCATTATTCTATATAACCTAATTTCTTCTTCATGAAGATAAAGAAATTGTACAGTTATTATAAGTTTATCTTTAGTTAAGGTGTATCTTGTGAACGAAAGTGGAAGACCGAAAAAAGGTCTTTTTTTATCTGTCCATAGAATATCATTTTTTTCCATAATAAATTCCTTTCTTTTGAAACAGTGCATGTTTCTTGAAGTATAAATTTAAAATTAAAAAGACCAGCCTAAATCGACTGGCCTAGAACTCAATTATTCTTTTGTTATTTCTTTTAATGAACCAAGTCCAGCTAAAGCTTTTGTAGCTTCAAATGGTATAAATATTTTATTTGCTTGACCATCAGCCACTTTTTCAAGTGACTCTAATGTTTTCAATGCAACTAGTTTGTCATCAGGTTGCGAATTCTTTATTGCGCCATAAACAACTTCGATTTCTTTTGCTTTAGCTTCTGCAATAGAACGAATAGCTTCTGCTTCACCGGCAGCTTCAAGAATTCTAGCTTGTTTAACACCTTCCGCTCTTCTAATGTTTGCCTCTTTTGCGGCATCTGCTTGAAGAATACTAGATTCTTTTTGACCTTCAGCAATAGTTATAGCTGATTGTTTTTGTCCTTCTGCCTCAAGAATAGATGCTCTTTTGTTTCTTTCTGCATTCATTTGTTTCTCCATTGCATCTCTTATATCCTTTGGAGGATCTATATCCTTTATTTCAACTCTATTAACTTTGCATCCCCATTTATCTGTACCTTCATCAAGTATTTGACGAAGTTGAATATTAATTTGCTCTCTTGAACTAAATGTACTATCTAAATCCATTTTACCAACTACATCACGCATTGTAGTTGTTGTTAAGTTCTGTACAGCAACTCTTAAATTTTGAATCTCATAAACAGCTTTTCTTGCATCTGTTATTTGATAGAATACAACTGTGTCGATTCTTATTGTAACGTTATCTTTTGTTATAACACTTTGAGGAGGAACATCCATGATTTGTTCTCTTAAATCAACTTTAGCTCTAATTCTATCAATAAAAGGAACAATAAATTGTGGACCTGCTCCAAGCGTTCCATGGTATCTTCCTAAACGTTCAATAATATAAACCTCGGATTGTTGAACAACCTTAATAGCTATTGCAGCAATTATCACGACGAATACTACTAAAATTATAATTCCTAACATAATAAATAACCTCCTAAATTTAAACTTTTCTAACTATAGCCTTTACACCATCGATACGAATAATTTCAACGGTATCACCTTCTGAAATCACATCATCATCTTCATTTCTTGCAGACCATATATCACCATCAATTTTTATTTGACCTTGACCTTTAATATTATCAATTTGTTGAGAAACGATGGCTTTCTTTCCAAGAATAGAGTACACATTGGTTGCAACAGTATCTTTTTCAGAAATCTTTCTAGTAATTTTTTTAGTGCAAAGTATTAGTATTGTTGAAACTACAGCCATAACAATAAATTGTGCTACTAAATTTTCTGGAATTATGAAACTTAATCCCATTGCACATAAGCCACCAACACCAAGCCAACAAACAAGAAAACCTTCAGTTGCTATTTCTAGTATAAAACAAACACCTGAAAAAATAAGCCAAGCTGTCCATATTGTCATATTTTTTCCCCCTTTCTTAAAAAGTGAAACCTACATATATAAGTATACAATAAGTAGCATTAAAAATAAAGTGATTTCGACAAAAAAAAATTTCTTTAGGCTAATGTTATTATGCGAAATTTCTTGCATTTCAAAGTTTTTTTGTATATCATAGAATTATATGGTTATATATAAAATCAGAACGAAAGGGACTAATTGAATGAAAAAATTTTTTGTGTTGAAATTGTTTATTGTATGTGTTTTCTTATTTGTATCGTACATGATATGTGGTTTCACAAAATATTATATTGCTCCGATATATTATGGAGATGAAGAAATAAGAGTTATTATAGATGATGCAGAAGTGACAAGAAATATGCCAAATGTAGCCATTTTTGTAGATGGCAAAGCAATGCTTTCTTTTGATACGATAAAAAAATATTTTGATGAATATATTTATTTTGATGAAAAGTACAATACAGTCATAATCACAGGAGATACTGACATTATAAAAATGAAACTAGATGATAATTCTTTGAATTTAAATGGCATTTCAAAAAACATTAAAGTGCCAGTAAAGAAAATAAATGATGTTATCTATGTGCCAGTAGAAGAACTGCAAAAAATGTATAATATAGCAGTTGTTCATAATGAAAAGTTGATAATAACTACGGATAATATTGAATATAAAGAAATAAAGATGAATCAAAAGGAAAAAGTTAAACTTTATAAAAAACAGATTTCGTTAACAACTGGGAAAGTAAAAGCTGGCGAAGTTTTGACAGTATTCAGTGGAGAAGAAAGTGAAGAATATGCAAAAGTTAGAACAACAAATGGGGATTTAGGATACGTAAAGAGAAAAAATTTGGATGGAACTATTGTATTAGATAAAAAAATTATAGAGGATAATAAAAATATAATTACAAAGAAAATTAATTTAACTTGGGAGTATGCTGAAAATTACACGCCTAACAGATTAGACCAAGAAAAAATAGAAGGACTTAATATAATTTCTCCTACATGGATTTATATGAAAAACACGAGCGGAGATATAAAATTTAATACATTAAGCAGTGAATATATAATGTGGGCTAAGAAAAAGGGATATACACTTTGGCCAACACTTAAGAACGATTCGATGGGTATAGAAAGAACATCTACTCTGGTTACAGATATGTATGCAAGAGAAAATATCATAGCTAACGTAGTTGAATTAGCTTTAAAGTATGGATTTGATGGAATTAACATTGACTTTGAAAATATGAAGATGAAAGATAAAGATGAATTTTCTCAATTTATTAGAGAATTTTCTGCAACTCTTAGAAGAAATAATTTGGTTGCATCTGTTGATGTGAACGTGCCAGATGGAAGTGAAACTTGGTCGCTATGTTATGACCATAAGGCAATATCTGATGCATGTGATTATATGATGCTTATGGCATATGATCAATATGGTAGAACAAAGGCAGGACCAGTTGCATCTCTTACATGGGTTGAAAATAATATTAATAAAGTTATAGAAAGAGAAAAAGTAGATAGACAAAAGCTAGTACTATGCGTTCCTTTTTATTCAAAATATAGAAAAGACAAAATTACGATGAGTGGCGATGAAGAAATATTAAAAGGAATTTCTACATCAACATTATATATGAAAAGCGTGAAAAATTATTTGGCGAATCCTAAATTTAAAGGTAGTATAACTTGGGATGACGAATTGGGTCAATATTATGTGGAATACAGAAATCAAAATGTTCTTGAGAGGATTTGGGCTGAAGATGAAAATGCGTTAAAAGAAAAAGTTAAATTAGTTAATAAATATAATTTAGCGGGAGTGGCTTCTTGGAGATGGGGATTTGAGACTCCTGAAAGTTGGCAAGTTATAAATGAAACCTTAAATAAAAAGTAATGTTTTTTGGACAAGAGAATATGATGTAAGAGATGGAGGTGTTTTTATGCTCTATGCACTTGTTGATTATTCGAATAAGAAAAGAATTTTTGGTGGTTGCCTTGCTGAAGAAATTTTGGGAGAAGTGAAAATCTCAGTTCCTAAAACCAATAACGAGAGCAAGCTTTCTAGGATTCTGCTTAAAAATTTTGAAAAGTATAAAGTTCAAAATGTAGTACTAAATGATGAACTAAAAAGCAAAAAATACTTATGTGATTCTTTATTGGATAAAAGAAAATATATAGTTACAGGAAATAGAATGGGGAAAATCCTTTTGCCGAAAATAATTGAAGATATAGCTAAATATACGAAAATAGAAAAAGCTAAACTAAAAATTGTTCTTTTGATGAATGAATATAGTATAGAAAATCTTGATTTGATAGAATGTATTTCGAAAGATATAAAACAACTTAGTATTGTATCTAAAAACTATACAAAGTATGAGAAAATATCCGAAAAACTATATGAAAAATATGGTTACATGATAAAACTATATGATAGTAATACTAAGGATTTTATTCGAGATAATATAATTATAAATATGGATTTTAAACAGGAAGAATTGAAGAAGATGCTTTTTACTAAATACTCAATAATTATATCTTTGAATGAAAAGATAACAGAGCTTAGAAAGAATTTTGAAGGAATTGTCATAAATGATGTAGATATATCGGGAACAGGCATTCCAAGTGAGCATTTCAGAAAATTAGCTGTATGTGAAGCAAAACTGTATAGGCCACTCAGAAAAATCAAAGATAATGAAAAAATGTTTTTTATGGAAAAGTATAAAATTAATGGCTATTTTGGTAAGAGTGGAAAAATAACTGGAGAAGAGTTTGAAAAAGTAGGTAAAAACTATAGTATATATAAGTGAAACTTTAAATTACAAAAGAAGAAAGGAGGTACAGCATATTTATATGTTGTGAGGCTTATGGGAAATATGGAGATTAAAAATGATGGTATAAAAATATTATCATCTATGCTTAATAAGTGGAGAAAGGAAAACAATTCTAACATTGTAAATTACCTAAGTTTATAGAAAATGTTGATGGGATTTATATGGTTTTCCCTATATACGAGGAATTAGATAAAAATACAGCAAAATTAATTTCTAAAATTAATTTTAGTTTAGAACAAAACAATCTGATTGATGAAGAGGTACTAAGTGAAAATATCAAAGTTGAACTGATTAAAAATCTTAATTATGAAAACAAAAAATATAATGAACAGCTATTAGTAATGGCAGAGATTTTTTACTTATCCATGAATTTAAGGAGAATGCAAAAAGGTGGAGCTATTTATTTTGATGCTAAGAAAACACTGAAACAAAAAATTGATGAATATAATGGAATAGCGAAAAAAAATGGGCTTACCGAGTGCATAGGAGAAGATGAGTTTGCAAAATATCAAGAAAAAAACCAAAAAACGAATATGTCATTTCAAGAAAATGATAATCAAATTGATATGCCGGATCTTTCTGGAAATTCTGAGATAAAAACATATACGTTTAATTTTAATGCGCCCAATGGACTTAAGTATATAAGTGATGAGATGCTAGAAATTTCATACGAATTTATAAGAAAAGGTAATATGTCATTGAGTGTGGACGATAAAAATAGACTTATTATAAAGTCGAATATTCTCTCGTTATGTGGATTAGAGATAGATACCGATGAACTATATGCATCAGTAAAGAAGAATAAGAAAATAAATGACAAAAATATATATGGTGAGAAGAATTTTGATTTTACTGTTGGCATAAACAAATTATTGGATTCGAGATGCGAAAAGTGTTTGTTTCAAAAATGCCCTAAAAAAGTGGCAGCATACGTTTTGTACTTGAAAAATAACGGATTATTAAGAGAAAAACTTATAGAAAGAGAAAGATTCAGAAAAGGAAAAGATGAAATAAACAATGAATTTGATTTTGCATGGAATGTCGAAAATGGTTTAAAAGAAGTTCCAGACAAGACATTTGAATTTTGTAATGAGCTTGTAAATAGGAAGTTTATATATGTAGAGAATATATTAAATTTGAATAAAAGGATTGTTATAAGATCAGCTTTTTCGTGCAATGAATATAAAGTATTTAATGAAGATATATCTAATATGCCAGAGAAAGCGGATGAATATGTATCTGTATTAGAAAGAAAAACAGACTGTAGCTTTGAGTTTTGCAATGCGTATAGTTGTAGATTGACGATGTGCGTTTATGTTATAGCTGGATATATTTATTATTTAAGACGTTCTGGCAAAGAAAATCAGATATCAGAAGATAGAAAGTATTACGAGAAACACAAAGAAGAAATAGATGAAAAAATATTATCATCAAAAGAGAAAAAGCTATTGTCAATTGAAAGCGAAAAAGAGAATATTGCAGTAGATTTGAAAGATTATAAAAACAGTGTTGAAAATATCGATTCTTTAGTAGATATGATTTTAAGTAGAGCACAAAATGACTTGCATTGCATTATTGCGGGCGAAGACATTTTGGAGAGAAAAAATTTTATTTCAAGAATAAAAGACTTGCTAGTAAAAGTGCAAAAAATAGGATCAAACGATGTAATTAAGATGTCATTACAAAATCTAGCTTCAAGTAGTGCGTATTCTTGGTCTGGACAGTTGTTGGAAGATAAGGGTGTTGCTGACATAAATGGTATAAGCTATTATACTGAAGAAGCTATAAAGTATCCTGAGTTAAAAGAAAAAAAGCTATATATTTTAGATGGCGTGGAGGAATTTATAAGCGATTGCAATACCTACCTTTCAAAAGGGACAGGAAGCTATCATGAACTTAGAAACAAGCAATATAATCACGTGATTGAATTAATTACCAAGATGTCATTAAAAAATTACATTATCATAGAGTGTTCGGAAAAAGAATTAGAAAAATTTTTTGAGTTAGATAATAGAATAAAATTTATATATCAAAGCAATATGTTTAAGATACCGGATTTAACGTTGGACGAAATGTTTGATTTGTACCTAAACAACATAAAAACAGATTTAATTGATGACCTTAGAAACAAGAAAGAAGAATATAAAGTTCAGTTTAGAGAATGGATTGGAATGAACAAGAACTTCATACCATTTTCTGATAGAGAATTAGTTAATTATCTTGTAATGTATGCCAATGCGAAAGATAAAATAGTTTTTCCAGAAAATATATATAAAAAGGAAACAGTAGAAGAGAGTCTAAAAAATATCATAGGACTTCAAAATGTTAAAGATAAAGTAAAAGAGTTTGAGAAGTATATGCTATTTAAAGTAAGAGCAAAAGCTAATAATTTAGACATAAATAAAACAAATATGCATATGATATTTACAGGTAATCCTGGAACAGGAAAAACCACTGTGGCAAGAATTATGGCGAAAATGTTATTCGATTTGGGCATAATAAAAGAAAACAAGTTAATTGAAGTTGAAAGAAAAGACTTGGTTGCAGAATATACAGGACAAACAGCTCCGAAAACGTCTGAAGTAATACAAAAAGCGATGGGAGGTGTTTTGTTCATAGATGAGGCTTATACTCTTGCAACAGAGCGAGGTTCTAGAGATTTTGCTTCAGAAGCAATAGCAACGCTTATAAAAGCGATGGAAGATTATAGAGATAAATTTGTTGTTATATTTGCAGGATATAAAGATGAAATGAAATCATTTATTGATAGCAATCCTGGTATAGCATCTAGAATTGGATATACATTTGATTTTCCTGATTATTCAATGGAAGAGCTCGAAGAGATATTTTATTTGAAGATGAGAAATTCAGGTTTCGTTTGTGATGAAGAAACACGCAAGCCAATAAAAGATTTGTGTGAATACTATTCTAAGAAGAAAGCTTTTGGAAATGGAAGATTTGTTGATAAATTAGTACAGGAAGTTATAATGAAACATGCAATAAGTGAATTTGATGATATAAAATTAATTTCAAATTCAGATATCCCTACGATAGAAGAACTAAATAATTCTAGCGTGAAATACAATAAACTCGAAATTGATGCAATGCTTGACGAAATTGTTGGTATGACTGAAGTAAAGAAAAAAGTGAAGGAATTTGAAGAGTATGTTAGGTTTATAAAGGAAGCTAAAAATTATAAGATAAATATTCCAAATCAAAATCTTCATATGATATTTACGGGAAATCCTGGAACAGGAAAAACTACGATGGCTAGGATTATAGCTAAAATACTTTTTGAAATAGGCATAATACATGAAAATAAACTAGTTGAAGTTGAAAGAAAAGACTTGATTGCTGAATATGTGGGGCAAACAGCAGTTAAAACAAATGAAGTGATAGAAAAATCATTAGGAGGTGTTTTGTTCATAGATGAGGCATATTCACTAACTCCTAAAAATGCACAAAATGATTTTGGCGCAGAGGCAATAGCAACACTTATAAAAGCAATGGAAGATAAAAAAGATCAATTAGTTGTTATATTTGCAGGATACAAAGATGAGATGCAAGACTTTATAGCAAGCAATTCTGGAATAGCGTCTAGAATTGGATATACATTTGATTTTCCAGATTATTCAGCAGAAGAACTTCTAGAAATTTTTGATAAAAAGACTAAAAAAATGGGGTTAAATATAACTGAAACAGCAAGAGAAGAAACACTTAAGATAATGAAATATTTCTGTAATGTCGAAAATATTGGAAATGGAAGATTTGTTGATAAGGTTATTCAAGAAATGATAATGAAATATGCCAAGAATAAAGAGAAAATCATTGGAATAGTTGATGAAAATAGCATTCCAACAATAAATGAGATGACTAAAATTGTATATAATGGAAAAAACATGATAGATGTAAGTCTTATAACATATGATGCTCAAAAACGAACTGCTGTACATGAAGTTGGGCATGCGGTCACTCGTTTAGTATTGTTTAAAAATTCGGGAATAAAGAAAATAACCATAAATGCGGAAGGAACAGGAACTTTAGGATATGTTTTACACAATAATCTTTCAAATGGATATACGAAAGGAAAAACAGCATTATTGAATGATATAAAGACAAAATTGGCAGGTATGGCAGCAGAACAGGTATATTTCGGAGAATTTGAAAATGGAAACTCATCCGACTTAGAAAGCGCAACCAATATAGCAAATCTTATGATAACTAAGTTCGGAATGTCAGACTTAGGCTTTGGACAAATAGAAAAACCAGATGGCGAGATGGCGAATATAGTTCAAAAGAAAATAAATGATATTCTAGATTCATGCTTTAAAGATACAATAATACTTATAGAAGAAAACAAAGAAAAAATTGATAATGTAGTATCATATCTACTTGAACATAAAGAAATAAATGAAGATGAACTTCTAAAAGTATTTTGTGGTATTTCACAATAATTCCATAAAAAATGTGCTTGACAAAAACAGAACAAATGATTAATATAAATGATTGTAACATATTATTGATGTGCAATGTGAGTTACTAAAAAGCGATTAAACGCATGATAAAAAGGAGAATGATGTAATATGCCACAAAATGAAACATTATTGACATATGAAGGTTTAAAAAAATTAGAAGAGGAACTTGAATATTTAAAAACACAAAAAAGAAGAGAAATAGCTGAAAGAATCAAAGTTGCTCTAGGTTTTGGAGATTTATCAGAAAACTCAGAATACGATGAAGCTAAAAATGAACAAGCTCAAGTTGAAATGAGAATTGTAGAATTAGAAAACAAATTAAGAAATGTAAAAATAATAGATGAAGATGATATTGAAACAAAAACAGTTCAAGTTGGAAACATAGTTCAAGTATTAGATGTTGAATATGATGAAAAAGTTGAGTACAAAATAGTTGGTTCTACTGAAGCTGATATATCAGAAAATAAGATTTCTAACGAATCACCAATTGGAAAAGCTTTATTAGGCAGAAAGAAAAATGATGTTGTTGATGTAGAGACACCTGGTGGAATGCTACAATTTAAAATCTTAAAAATAACAAAATAGTATCAGAGGTGAAATTCATTAGAATTTCGCCTTTTTTATGTACAAGACATTGCAAAATATTTGTTTGTATGGTAAAATTACACCATGACTTTACTAGAAGAAAGGGGAATTTTATATGAGTGAAGAAAGAAACAATGTTTCTGAAGAACAACAAGAACAAGACATTAACGAACTAATTAAAATAAGAATTGAAAAACTAAAGGATTTACAAGAGAAAGGAAAAGACCCATTCCAAATTGTTAAATTCGACAATAAGGATAATAGTAAAGATATAAAAGAAAAATTCGTTGACCCGGTAGAGGGAGAAGAAACACCAGAAGTAGAGGTTAGTATAGCTGGTAGACTTATGAGCAAAAGAGGTCATGGAAAAGCTACATTCTGCGATTTACAAGATATGTATGGGAGAATTCAAATATATGTTAAATTAGATGAAGTTGGTGCAGAAAGTTATGAAGAATTCAAGAAATTTGATATAGGTGATATTATTGGTGTAAAAGGTATTGTGTTTAAAACACATATGGGAGAAATCTCTATAAGAGTTAAAGAAATCACGTTACTTTCTAAGTCACTTAGACCACTTCCAGAAAAATATCATGGATTAAAAGACACAGAACTTAGATATAGACAAAGATATGTTGATTTAATAATGAATGGTGATGTAAAAAATACATTTGCTGCAAGAAGCTTAATTATAAGAGAATTAAGAAGATTTCTAGACGAAAAAGGCTATTTAGAAGTTGAAACACCAGTTTTAAATACAATTCCTGGTGGAGCAGCGGCTAGACCATTTATAACACATCACAACACATTAGACATAGATATGTACTTAAGAATTGCACCAGAGTTATATCTAAAGAGACTTATAGTTGGTGGATTTGATAAAGTATATGAAATAGGTAGATTATTTAGAAATGAAGGAATGGATATTAAACATAATCCGGAATTCACAACAGTTGAATTATATGCAGCATATGAAGATTATAACGATATGATGGACATTACAGAAGGAATCTTTTCAACACTTGCTAAAAAGTTAACGGGAGATACAAAAATAAATTATCAAGGTTTAGATTTAGACTTAGCACCAGGTTGGAAGAGAATACCTATGATAGAAGCAATAAAAGAAGTTACAGGCGCTGATTTCAATAAGGCCAATACTGATGAAGAAGCAAGAGAGCTTGCAAAGAGCATCGGCGTAGAGCTAGAAAACGACAATATGGTAAGAGGACATGTTATAAATGCAGTATTTGAGGCCAAAGTAGAAGAAACATTGATGCAACCTACATTTATAATTGATTATCCAGTTGAAGTTTCTCCGCTTACAAAGAAAAAGCCATCAGATCCAAGATTAGTAGAAAGATTTGAATTATTTATAGGTGGTAGAGAATACGCAAATGCATATTCAGAACTTAACGATCCAATAGATCAAAAAGAAAGATTTATGGCACAAATGGCAGAAAGAGAAGCAGGAAACGAAGAAGCCAACATGATAGACGATGATTTTGTTCAAGCACTAGAATATGGAATGCCACCTACAGGAGGCCTTGGAATAGGCATAGATAGAATGGTTATGTTATTAACAAACAGCTATTCTATAAGAGATGTGCTTTTGTTCCCAACAATGAAACCTTTAGACTAAATAAAAATAGCATAAGTTATTAAAAGACTACTTGTGCAAAAAAAGTATAGTGGTCGCTTTTAAAAAAAGCGACCTAAATTTTTGAAAAGGAGAAGTTAATGCATGTTTAATGGAATAGATATAAGAAAGCTGTTTTGGATATTTATTGCAATAATGATAATTAGAGGGATAATAAATTTCGATGAGGCGGAATTAATGAGTAAATTGCTAATTTTGCCAGGACTTATTTTGGGAATTGCAATACACGAATATTCTCATGCAAGAATGTCAGATAAACTTGGAGACCCTACACCTGAAAGACAAGGAAGACTAACGTTAAATCCATTACATCATTTGGATCCTGTTGGAACAATATGCTTATTATTTGCAGGCTTCGGTTGGGGAAAACCAGTTGAAATAGATCCAACTTATTATAGAAATCCTGCAAAAGACAGCATGAAGGTTGCTCTTGCAGGACCAGTCAGTAATTTTATAATAGCATTTATATTATTTTTTATTTTTGCTCTTACGTACATTTTTGCACCAGCTAACAATTTTACATATATTATCGTAATGTGTACGTATTTGGGGGCTTATATAAATTTATCACTTGGTGTATTTAACCTGCTTCCTTTTCCTCCACTTGATGGTTCAAAAATATGGGGATATTTTTTAAAGGGAAAAGCTAAAGAATTTTTATGGAATTTAGAAAGATTTTCGACGATAATTCTTGTTATATTGTATGTGACAGAATTACCAAGCTTAATTATAACACCGGTTGTTGAAGGAATTGCAAATGGTATGACTTGGATAATTGGTCAAATAATAAGCCTATTTATATAAATTAGGGGGAAGAGAAATGGCAAAAGATATAATATGTTTAGCAATTGAATCAAGTTGTGATGAAACATCAGTTGCCATAGTGAAAAATGGAAGAGATGTATTATCGAACATAATAGCAACGCAAATAGATATTCATAAAAAATATGGTGGCGTAGTTCCTGAGATTGCTTCAAGAAACCATGTCGAAAATATAACATATGTCGTAAAGGAAGCTATAGAAAAAGCCGGAATTAAATTGGAAGATGTTGATATGATCGGATGTACATATGGCCCAGGACTTGTCGGAGCTTTGCTTGTTGGTCTTTCAACTGCAAAAGCAATGGCATATGCATTGAATAAACCTCTTGTGGGAGTACACCACATAGAAGGACATATAGCAGCAAATTACATAACACATAAAGAATTGACACCACCATATCTTTGTCTAGTTGTTTCAGGTGGACATTCACACTTGGTATATGTGGAAGATTATACGAAATTTAATGTGTTAGGAAAAACTAGAGATGACGCAGTTGGAGAAGCTTTTGATAAAGTATCAAGGGCGGTTGGACTTGGATATCCAGGTGGGCCTATAATAGACAAAATGGCAAAGGAAGGTAAACCGACATATAAGCTTCCAAGAACACATTTCGAAAATTTGGATTTTAGCTTTAGCGGAGTTAAAACTGCAGTATTAAATCTAATTAATAAAGAAAAGGATTTGAACGTAAATGATTTGTGTGCAAGCTTTGAGGAGGCTGTTACTGACGTACTGGTTGAAAATGTATTGCGTGCTGTAGATGAACTACACGTAAGTAAAGTGGCAATAGCAGGAGGAGTTTCAGCTAATAGTTATTTGAGAGATAGGATGCAAAAGATTGGTTCTATGCATAATTTGAAGATATATTACCCAGAACTTATTTTATGCACAGACAATGCCGCTATGATTGGAGCTGCAGCATATTATAATTTCTTAGCAGGAAAAGTGTCAAACTTAGACTTAAACGCTGTGCCAAATTTAAAAATAGGAGAATAAATTAATGTCAATTTACGCACTTTCAGATTTTCATCTATCTTTTGGCGTTGGCGATAAACCAATGAATGTTTTTGGTGATAGATGGAATGATTACGAAAAAAAGATAAAAGAAAATTGGAATAATGAAGTTAAAGATGAGGATACGGTGATAATTGCTGGGGATTTTTCTTGGGCCACATACTTAGAAGATTCACTTGCAGACTTTGAGTTTCTAAATGGCTTAAAAGGAAATAAGATTATACTAAAGGGAAATCATGATTATTGGTGGACAACATTAAATAAATTAAATCAATTCATTGAGACGAACAACATAAAAAATGTAAAGTTTTTACATAACAACTTTTACGAGATTGGCAACTACATGATTTGTGGAACTAGATTTTGGTCATATGACGAGGAAACTCCAGATAATAATAAGATATTTAATAGAGAGCTTGAAAGAGCGAAGATTTCCTTGGAAGCTGCCAAGAAAGCTGATTCAAATAAAAGCATAATATTTGTGACACATTATCCACCTAGCGAGAATATAATAAATCTTGTGAAAATGTATAATGTTAAATATTGGATATATGGTCATATACATAGTAATTATGAAGAAAGTTTAGTAAATATTGAAGGCATCGAAACATATTTAACTTCAGGAGATTATTTAGAATTTAAGCCATTAAAGATATGCGAATAAAAGTTAATGTGGCTGAAACAATGTATTTTTTAAAAATACTTGGAAAATAAATTTTACTATGATATAATAGCAAAATGAACACTAAAAAAGAAAGGATTTTGAAAATGAACGCAAAAGTAGAAAAATTAGATAATAACAAGGTTAAACTAGAGATAACAATTGAGGCTGATAAATTTGAAGAAGGACTTCAAAAAGCATTTTTTAAGAATGCAAAATATTTTAACGTACCAGGATTTAGAAAGGGTAAAGCACCAAGAAATATAGTTGAAAAGCATTATGGTGAAGGAGTGCTATATGAAGATGCATTCAATATAGTTGTTCCAGACGTTTACGATGAAGTAGTTGCTGAAAATGCTTTAGAAGTAGTTTCACATCCAGAAATCGACATTAAACAAATTGGAAAGGGTAAAGATTTAATATTTACTGCTACTGTTACTGTAAAACCAGAAGTAAAACTTGGTAAATATAAAGGATTAAAAGTTGAAAAGAAAGAATACAAAGTAACAAAAGAAGATATCGATGCAAAATTGAATGAAATGGCTGCTAAAAATGCAAGAGTTATTTCAGGAGATGAAAATTCAGTTCTTGAAAATGGCGATACAGCAGTTATAGATTTTGAAGGATTTGTTGATGGAAAAGCTTTCGAAGGTGGAAAAGGAGAAAATTACCCACTAGAATTAGGAAGCAACTCATTTATTCCTGGTTTTGAAGATCAATTAGTAGGATTAAAAATGAACGAAGAAACAAATGTAAATGTTAATTTCCCTGAAAACTATTTTTCAAAGGAATTAGCAGGAAAGCCAGCTGTATTCAAAGTAAAAGTAAATGATATAAAGAAAAAAGAATTACCAAAAATCGATGATGAATTCGCAAAAGATGTTAGTGAATTTGATACATTAAAAGAATTAAAAGCAGACATCGAAAAGAAATTAGAAGAAGAAAATGCTAAAAAAGCAAAATATGAGATGGAAGAAGATGCAATTAAACAAGTAGTAGACGCTACAGAAATCGATATTCCAGAAGTTATGATACATAACGAGATTCATGAATATATCCATGAAATGGAATCAAGACTTGCATACCAAGGTTTGAAATTAGAACAATACTTACAAATGTTAGGTCAAACATTTGAAGATTTAGAAGAAGATTACAAAGAGAAAGCAACAGAAAACATTAAAACAAAATTAACTCTTGAGGCAATTTCTAAAGCTGAAAACATCGAGATTACAGATGCTGATATAGATGCTAAATTAAAAGAAGTGGCTGAAAGCTATGGAAGAAAAGACGCTGAAGATTTCGTAAAGAAAGCAACACCACAATTAAGACAATATGCAAAAGAAGAATTAAAATATGATAAAGCAGTTAAATTTGTTATGGACAACATTAAATAAGTGTTAATAATTGTTTAAAAATATTTTTTCTGTGAATAATCTTTTTAAGTAACGAAGGAGGATGAAGAATGATTACAAACGATTTGGTGCCATATGTCGTAGAGAAGACAAGTGGTGGAGAAAGATCATATGATATTTTTTCAAGACTTTTGAAAGACAGGATTATATTTATTGGCGATGAAATAACAGATGCAACAGCAAGTGTTGTAGTTGCACAACTATTATTCCTAGAATCTGAAGATCCAGACAAGGATATTCATATTTATATAAATAGTCCTGGAGGTAGTGTTACAGCAGGAATGGCCATTTTCGATACTATGAGATATATCAAACCAGATGTTTCAACAATCTGCGTTGGAATGGCTGCAAGTATGGGAGCATTTCTTTTGGCTGCTGGTACAAAAGGCAAGAGATATGCACTTCCAAATGCTGAGATAATGATACATCAACCTTTGGGAGGAGCAAAAGGTCAAGCTTCAGATGTAAAAATTCATGCAGAGTTTTTGCTTAAGACGAGAGACAAGTTAAATAAGATTTTAAGTGAAAACACTGGAAAACCTTTGGAACAAATAGAAAAAGATACAGATAGAGATAACTTTATGCTTGCTTCAGAGGCTATGGAATATGGACTTATAGATAAAGTAATGGAAAGAAAATAAGGAAATATAGAAAAGTAGCATTAGTAGTAAGTTTGATTGCTTATTATAATACTACTTTTCGTGCGTTGTAAAACAATATAAAAATATGTTTACAAGGAAGGTGAAAGAATGGCTAAACTAGAAGATAACAAAACAATTAGATGCTCTTTTTGTGGAAAGCCACAAGAAACTGTAAAAAGAATTATAGCAGGACCGGGCGTATATATATGTGATGAATGTGTTGGACTTTGTTCAAATATTATAGAGGAAGAAATTGAAGCTTTAGAAAGTGAAGAAGTTGTAGCTGAAAATACAGGTCTTACTCCTAAAGAGATGAAAGAAAAATTAGATGAATATGTTATAGGACAAGATACAGCTAAGAAATCTCTGGCAGTTGCCGTGTATAATCATTACAAAAGAATTAACAACATTGATTCTGAAAATGAAGTGGATATACAAAAAAGTAATATTTTAATGTTAGGCCCTACAGGATGCGGAAAGACTTATCTTGCACAAACTATGGCTAAGATATTAAATGTTCCTTTTGCGATTGCTGATGCTACAGCTTTAACAGAGGCTGGTTACGTTGGTGAGGATGTAGAAAATATATTGCTTAAGTTAATTCAAGCGGCAAACTACGATGTTGAAAAGGCTGAAAAGGGAATTATATACATTGATGAAATTGATAAGATTTCTAGGAAGTCAGAAAATGTTTCTATAACCAGAGATGTTAGCGGAGAAGGTGTACAACAAGCATTGCTAAAAATTATTGAAGGTACAGTTGCATCAGTTCCACCACAAGGCGGTCGTAAGCATCCTCAACAAGAGTTTATACAAATTGATACTACTAACATATTATTTATTTGTGCTGGTGCATTTGAGGGATTAGATAAGATAATCAATGCGAGGGTTGGAAAGAAAAATATAGGCTTTGGTGCAGATATAACAAAAACCGATGAATTAGAGGACAAAGATTTATTAGAAAAATTAATGCCACAAGATTTGGTTAAATTTGGTCTAATACCTGAATTTGTAGGAAGATTACCTGTAATAACTACAGTTCAACCATTATCAAGAAGTGCATATATAGACATTTTAACAAAACCAAAGAATGCACTTATCAAACAATATAAAAAGTTGTTTGAGATAGATGGAGTAAAGCTAGAATTTGATGATGATGCATTAGAAGCTATCGTAGATAAAGCGATAGAGAGAAAGACTGGTGCAAGAGGACTTCGTGCTATACTTGAAGAGACAATGAGAGATATAATGTACGAAATACCATCAAATAAAAACATAGAATCTTGTACGATTACTAAGGCGACAGTGCTTAATGGAGAGGCACCAAAGCTTATAATGAACGAGGTAAAGAGAGCCACTACTCCAAAGAAAACAACTAAAAAAGCTACAACAAAGACTGTTGAATCAGCTTCTTAAATTAACGGGCAGTAGTAATACTGCCCTAAAGTTTTATATAGAAAAAATTGTAAATAAACTTTCTGTAAAAGTAAGTTTACACCTTTTATAAAAGAAAGGAATGAAAATGATGAATATATACGAAGTTGGAGACGTAGTTGAAACCAAGAAACAACATCCTTGTGGAAGCAAGCTATGGGAAATAACAAGAATAGGAGTAGATTTTAAATTAAAATGTAAAGGCTGTGGGCACGTAATAATGATAGAACGCGAAAAGGCATTAAAATCGATAAAAAGAAAGGTCGAAAAATAGGTTTGAAAATTATTCTAAGCACTAACATATATGCATTAAAATAGTATATCAATTAATTTTTAAGTAAAGTAGAAAAGATACGGAAAGGTATGTAAAATGAAAATAATAAAGAAGATTTTAAAAATCATGCTGATAATAGCAATAACTTTTTTTCTATTGTTAGTTGCTTATAGCGTGTATGATTTAATAAGCAAAAAAGAATATAATTATAAAGGATTTGCAGATAAATTAGAAGTTGGAGAAAAACATATGAGTTGTCACCTTTTTCCGGGTTATTATATGCACACTTGGACATACGATTACACTATAGATGATAGAAAAATGTATATAGTGTTATATCAGCATTCAATATTAAATATTTTGGCTAAAGAAAGATTTGGTGTAAATATAGATATTGATGTAGGCTACAGTGATTTCGATGAAATATATATAAATGGTAGTGGTGATAATAAGAGATTAATTTGGCCTGAAAGTGGTGAATGATTTAAAATCCTCTCAAAACTTTTGAGAGGATTTTTTATGCCGAAAAGTAAAGAGTTTGTGCTAACTAAAGTTAATGTTGCGCATAAGAATATTTAATTGAATACAGAAGGTGCAATATAGGAAAAACTTAGAAATATATGTTGATTTTATACTAAAAATATATGAATAAAATACTTTAAATTAATGTGTTTAAAGCGCCTTATTTATTGACAATTTTAAGCTTTATGTATAAAATATATGGCATAGGAGGCTTTTATGCGAAAAGTAAAATTTAAAGATGTATTTGTACCAAAATATAGGACATACCTCGTAATTATTTTCTTGCTTTTAGTTTTTATGTGTACATTAGAGGTTAGAGCAATACCACTTGCAGTATTTGTTTATTTGGCAGTACTATTCTTTACATATAAAAAGCACTTAAGTATGTTAGATCGTGTCATAAAAAACATGGATAGTTTGATGTTTAAGCTTAAGGCTGACGATACTATCCTTGATTTTCCTATCCCGGCAATTATTATCACAAAGACGGGTGATATATTGTGGAATAATAATGACTTAGAGCAACTTTTTAAGGGAATCAACAAACAAAGATATATGGAAAATCTTATAAAAGATTTAGATGCTGAGTATGATACCAAGTTTAGAGCAATAGATAAAGAACTTAGCATCCACGATAAACATTTTAGAGTGCTTGGAAATCTAGTAAATCTAAAAAAACGTGGTAACGAAAAAGAACAGGTTTTAATGTTGTATTTTATAGATAGAACAGAGTATTATAGATTGTTTAGAATGTATGACGATTCTAAAGATACCGTCGGAATAATTATGATAGATAATTATGATGAGCTTATGCAAGGAACTAATGATACTGACAAACCACAACTTTTGGCTGTTATTGAAAGACAGTTAAGAGAATGGTTTGCATTTACTGGTGGAATTTTGGTAAAACTTGATAGAAACCGTTTTTTAATATTATTTGAAAAGAAATATGTAAAAGTTTTTACGAGTGCTAAATTCGAGATTTTGGATACGATAAAAGAAATATCGTTTAGCAATAAAATACCAGTAACACTTAGTATTGCAATAGTTATAGAAGAAGGTACTAAGAACGAAAAATTCCAGAGCGCTATTTCAACGATAGATGTAGCTCTTGGTAGAGGTGGAGACCAAGCTGTTATAAAGAAAGATGGTAAATATGAATTCTTTGGTGGTAAATCAAAAGAGATTGAAAAAACAACTAGAGTTAAATCTAGAGTTGTTGCACAAGCATTAAAAGAGTTGATTTTGGAATCAAAAAATGTAGTTATCATGGGACATAAGAATGGAGACGCAGATTGTCTTGGAGCAGCTATGGGTGTCTATTGCTTGGCTAAACATAATGGCAAAGAGGCTTTCATTGTATTCAATAATTATGGAATTGGGTTAAAAGATTTATATGAAAAAATAGCCAGAGAAGAAGAGTACAGAAATGCCCTTTTACCTGAAAACGAAATTTTATCAAAGGTTAATGATGATACATTGGTAGTCGTTGTTGATACGCACAAAATGGAACTTATAGATGCACCTACTATAATGTCAAAGGCAAATAGAGTAGTTGTTATAGACCATCACAGAAGAAGTACAGACGATGTTATAGAAAACCCAGTATTAACATTTCATGAAGTATATGCATCTTCTGCAAGTGAATTGGTTACTGAGATAATACAATATTCAGAAGATAAAGTTATTCCAACTAAAGAAGAAGCAGAATGTTTGTATGCCGGAATCTTGACAGATACAAAGAATTTTACACAAAAAACAGGTGTTAGAACATTTGAAGCTGCAGCATATTTAAAGAAGATTGGAATTGATGTTGCTGGAATAAATAAGTTATTCCAAACCGATGTTGATACATACGTTGCAATTGCTGATGTTAT